>JAEDFS010000075.1 GCA_016297895.1 Marvinbryantia sp. | reverse complement strand
GCCGGGAGAGACAAAAAAGGTGCCCCTTAGATATCGCCTGATTGCTCTTGGGTTTGTTCGCCGGATGTCTCTGGAGGAAGTGAATGAGAAGCTGATGGGGGCGGGGTGTGAGAAGCTCTATGCAAGGAATTTCCTGGAGGCTGGTCTGATCTATGCATTTTCCAAGAAGCTTTCTTATGAAAAATGGAAGGAACTTCAGAAATCATGCAGTGATCTTGCGGTACTCTGTGATACGGAGAAGACCTGGTTCGCCGGACAGAACATATCCTGCAGGGAATTAAAGGAATATGTGGAAGATAATTCGACAGAGGAGGATCAGGGCCTTTATACCAGGAAACTGACCAGATACCTGGAAGCTGATATTCGGAATCTTTCAGATGACGCCTCCCAGTTTCGTGCGTTCCTGACTGATAATATCCACTGCTTCAGCGGAGTGCGGGAAAAAGCAAGATACTACTTCTGCAAATATCTGAACTATTATCTGGCGGATAAAACAGACAGGTATCTAAGGGCACTGGAGAGCGGGGAAGGGAAAGATCATGCTCTGTCAGAGCTTCTGGTGCTGAAGGGAATCTCGGGACTGAAACGAAAAAATGTGACGGTAAAGGAAGCAAAAGAAATTCTGAATGAATCGTCACTTTCATGCGGCAACCTGTATGATGCCTTTAACTATTATTATTTCGAATATGTGTCCAGTGACTGGATGGAAGTGCTGCTGGATTATTATGGGGGAAATATTCTGGAATTGCCTCAGACCCAGAAGAAACGGCTGGTCCAGTCATTAAAGGCCTATTATCCCAAATGGAAGAATCTGGGCGATGATGAGATCCTTCGGATGAAATGGGAGCAGATGCAGGAAAAAGAAGAGGAACTGGATCGGATCTACGCATTGGATGGCTCTAATCGGGGATACCAGAAGAACCGGTCGGGCGAGAAAAGTGTTCGCAACTATATTAAGGGAATGGTGGATATTGACAGGACCACACTGGTCTGTTATCTGATCTTTTTCGGAAGCGGGCTGAAGGTGGGAAAGGATCAGAGGATCACCATCAGAAGATTGAATGAGATTCTGGGAGAATGTGGATTCCCGCTTCTCAGGGAACAGGATGAGTTTGATCATTTTGTAATGGAGTATATGGAGCAGGAAAATCCGGTGGATTATCTGATGGATACCGTGACGCAATATGCGTTTGCAAACCGGAATTTTTTCCTGTATCATATGTATCAGGAGTCGGTAAATAATGAGGCGCAGTTTGAAAAAATTCTGAAATAAGATGAAACGGATCTGCGGCACAGAGGTGGACAGGCATGAGTGTATATTTGCGGCAGGGAACCATACTGGATGAAAAATATCGGATCGAACGTGTGATCGGACACGGTGGCTTTGGAATTACATATGAAGGCACTCTGCTTGAGCATGTCAAAACGAAAGTGGCTGTGAAGGAACTGTTTCTTGCAGATGATATGGAACGTGACACGGATGTTTCGGAAGAGGTCACATTTCGAAAAGAGTCGCAGCGTTTTGCATTTGAAAAGATCCGGGATGATTTCCTGAAAGAAGCCATTATTCTTGGAATTTTTAATAAGGAGCCGGCCGTGGTCAATGTAATCGACCGGTTTAAGGCCAACGGAACGGCTTATATTGTGATGGAATTTGTGGAAGGCGTCACGCTTTTACAGTATTGGAAAGAACATGGAAATTTCCGTGATCTGGATATTTTTAAAAGGATGCTTCCGGTGATCAATACCCTGAAAAAAATTCATGACAATGAACTGATCCATGGGGATATCAGTCCGGAGAATATCATGATGCAGAAGGACGGCACGCTGAAGCTGATCGATTTCGGTGCGGCCGGAAATGAAAGAAATGATAAGGGCGCAAAGGCTGTGAAGGACGGATATGCGCCGGCAGAGATGTACTGTGAGGATGGCCGGATCGGCCCCTGGACGGATGTGTACGGATTGTGTGCATCGGTTTATTTCTGCCTTACGGGTAAAGTACCGGAGACAGCCGTTCAGAGAGTGCTCTATGATGAACTGGAAAAGCCCTCAGAGCAGGGAATCAGGATGGAGGAAGGCCTGGAACGGATCCTTTGGAAGGGGCTGGCGGTGGATCAGGAAGAACGGTATCAGACCATGGAAGAACTGGAAACGGAGCTTAAAAAGCTGATACCGGAGGAGAAAAAGAAGCTTCCGTTTCCGGTAATTGCGGCAGGCGCCATGATCCTGGTCGGGGTGATGGGAACGGCTGCGGTTCTCGGATACCGGTCTTATCGGGAGAAAAATAAGTTTAACGGAATTGAGACCCAGAAGGTACTTCTTCTTCCGGAAGAAGATATGACGGTAAATAATTATGTGGAAGCAAGACAGGTGGTGGAAGAAAGGATCCGGGTACTGGCTGGTGAGGAGCCTTATACGATCCATGACAACAGCGAAGGAAGGCTGGAGATCATTACGCCTCTGGATCTCTATGAAGACTACGATGTCCGGGAATTATATGATCTGATGATCTCCGGAACATGGAACACAGAGCTTGGAAAATATGTGGAAAGTGACGGAACCTATCTTCGCTGCGGGATCAATCATGAGGATGTCATCCGTGCGGCACTTCAGACAGGAGCCAATCACAGGATGACTTCTGAACAGGCAGAGCTGATCCAGCCGGAGATAAATAAATATATTTATGTAGTTCTGACTGATGAAAAGGCGAAGGAACTAAGAGAAGCATTTCCGACGGAGACGATCCTGAAGCTGTATCTGGATTTTCAAAGCGATGAATCGATCCATGACGCATTATCGGTGTCTGTAAGTGAAGATGGGAAGGAATTGTATCTCTACGGCAGTTTTCTTCAGAAGGCACGTTTTGGAGAACTGATGGTATATAATCTGACGAATCCGTCCTTTGACCAGGCGTTCAGGCTCTACTGTGAGATCGCTGCGGACTGGGAAAGCCCGGATGACAGTATGCTTACCGGGGAATACCAGTGCAGGGAGGAAGAGATTCCGGATCCGGCAGTCACCATATCTTATTCCCAGGATGAACTGTCGGCCAGAAATCTTTCCAAAGGGGAGTGGGCTTATGTGCTGGTGAATCTGAAGGACAGGCTGGATCAGCTGCACATTCCCTATGCCATCGGTTCTGAGAAAGACGATGCCGGACAGATCGTTGTAAAGATCAAAAAGGAGGATGCTTCGGCGTTTCTTCTGGATACGGTCATGACGAAGGGGAATGATCTGACCATTTCGGGAAAATGGGAAGATTATGGATTGAATCTTACCAGCCGCATGACGGTCATGGAGCTTACCAATGGGGCAGATGGAAGCTATTGTTACAGTGTCCGCCTGGAAGAAGGAGAATGGGAGAGTTTCCGAAACTTTACCGAACGTCTTCTGGAAGAAGGAGAACAGGATCTTTACCTTGTGTTAGGCGGATATTATGTGGCTCAGTGTACCATCGATGCACCGGTGACAGACGGCAGGATCTTGTTTGAACGTGTCTGTGACGGGAAGGACAGCAGGATTTCAGAATCAAACAGATATCTCTTTGATTACCTGAGTACATTTATCCGGGATGTGAATGGATTTGCAGAGTATCATCCGGAAAGAATGGCGTGTACAGATGAAAATGGGGAACTCTCAGAACAGTATGAACTGCCTGAGGCCCGTGATGTGAAAAACTATGCAGCAGAGCTTTTGGAGAAAGCCTCTTCCCTGTATCCTCAGATCACATATGAGGAGTTTCCTGACCAGGATATTAATGATATCTGCATTCACCTGAATCTGGAAGTGTCGGATCAGATGGTGGATCAGGCGTTGGAAATGGCAGAGAGCATTTATAAGGAAAGCAGCCTGAAAGAGGGATGGCTTAATAATGTGACCTTTGTTCTGTGTGATGAGAAGGAAGAGGATCAGGAAACGGCAAGAATTTATTTTGGAAAACAGCAGAATACAGGCAAGACGGACTATTCTGTGAATGTGCTGTTCCGTGGAGGAAGAATGGACTGGTATCAGAAGGCAATGGAAGAAAAGCTGGAAGAAAATGAATTCTACCGGCAGCGGATGAATACCATGAATGGAACGGGAATCGGAACGAAGAGTGGGGAACAGAACAAAAATGCAGATGCTTCCTGATATAATGTTGATAAAGAAGGAGAGAAAGGGGTGCGGAATTTGAAACGAAGCAGGATTGCCAAAATCTGCATTCTCGGAATGACAGCCCTGTTATTGACCGGCTGTCGCAGCAAACTTGATCTGGTGCCGGGATCTTCCGGGCAGACAGAAAAGAAGGAAACTGAGAGCAGGGAAGAGCCCGAAACGAAAACGCAGTTAACAGAGCAGGAAACGGAGACGGAGGCGCCTCAGACGGAGACACGACAGAGCGAATCCGAGACGGAGACGCAGGAAGTGATCCGGACGGTGGCGGTAGATGCCGGACACCAGGGCAGCTGGGTGGATATGAGCGAGCCGGAACCTGTGGCTCCCGGCTCTTCACAGACAAAAGCAAAAGCGACAGCGGGGACAACGGGAAGATTTTCTCAGGTACCGGAATATGAAGTAAATCTTCAGGTGTCTCTGGCTTTGCAGGAGGAACTGGAAAACAGGGGATATCGGGTAGTGATGGTAAGAGAGGATCATGATACTGCCATCAGCAACCGGGAAAGAGCGGAGCTTGCTACGAAGGAGGGGGCAGACATCAGTGTGCGGATCCATGCCAATGGAAGTGATGATTCCAGCGTGGCGGGAGCGCTTACCATGACACCTTCATCGTCCAATCCGTATCTGACACAGGAAGTGATCGAAGGCAGTTCGAAGCTGTCAACGGAGATTCTGAATGCTTACTGCAGCGCAACCGGTCTTTCAAATCTCGGAGTGATGGCAACAGATGAGATGACCGGGATTAACTGGAGCACGGTTCCGGTAACAATTCTGGAAATGGGATTTATGACGAATCAGCAGGATGATCTGTACATTACAGCAGAAGAGAATCATCAGACGATGGCAAAAGGAATCGCCGATGGAATCGATGCCTATTTTGCCGCTCTTAACCCTGAGGAAGGAAAGAGCAGTCAGCAGAAATCAGAAGGTCAGAACATGACCCTCCTTTCCGAGATTCTGGAAGGAGATTATCTGAATCCTCTTCTTGGAGCAGGAGAAAAGTGGTCTGTGGCAGTCCGGGATCTGACAGGCGGAGACACCTGTATGATCTATGCAGATCAGCAGCTTCAGTCAGCCAGTGTGATCAAAGCGTTTATTATGGCTGTCGTTTATGAGAGAGCGGTATTTGCAGCGGAGTCCGGCAAGGAAATGATCGATATGGCAGAAGCCTATGACGGAGAGCTGAGAGAGCTGCTGACGAACATGATCACGGTCAGTGACAATGATGCGGCAAATGAACTGGTCAGGAGACTGGGACAGGGGGATTTTGAGACAGGAGCGGCCGTTGTCAATGAATTCTGTCAGGAACACGGGTATGGAAGCACACATATGGGTCGCATGTTCCTGGCGGAGAATCCTACGGACGATAACTATACTTCAGCGGCAGACTGCTGTAAGCTTCTGACGGAGATCTACAGAGGAGAGCTGATCAATGCCGAGGCATCGAGTCGAATGAAAGAACTGCTTCTTGGACAGACACGGACCGGAAAGATACCGGCAGGGGTGCCCGAGGGCGTGGTAACAGCCAATAAGACAGGAGAGATGCCTGCAGGGTACGGATACAGTACCATTGAAAACGATATAGCACTGGTTCTGGATGAGCAGAAGCCTTATGTGATCTGTGTGCTGTCCAATGACATCGCTGATAATACTGCGGCACAGCAGACGATCACAGGAATTTCATCGGAGGTCTACCGGTATCTGTGCAGAGGATAGAGAAGGGTTATGAAAAGGATTCCCGAAGTGGAAGATTGGAGGAGATGGATATGAAGAATACAAAAATGGGAAAAAGAGCCGGATGGAAGCTTGGGGTGCTGATCAGTGTGCTGTTTTTGTGGTGGGGGGCATTTCAGAAGCAGGTGGAAGCATCGGACGGATACATTATCTGGGGCAGCGATACCAGATATCTGACGTCCTCTGAAATTGCAGGTATGCCCCTTCAGGTGGTCTGCTATGCAAAAAATGAGATCTATGCCCGTCACGGAAGAAGGTTTTATTCAGATGAACTGCAGAACTATTTTGATGCACAGTACTGGTACTTTGGAACCATCAGTCCGGAGGACTTTTCTCCTACTTACCTGAACCAGTATGAGACGGCCAATGTGGAGCTTTTGTCCAAACGAGAAAATCAGCTGGCATCCGGAGGGTATGTGTTGGACAGCGCCTGGTACAGCTATGATCCGGTCTATGAATATTCAGGGTACGGATATGAAACCGTATATTATGACGGAACCTATATCCTTCCTGACAGTAATACCAGATATCTTAGCCAGAGTGAAGTAAATGCTCTGACTCTTCAGGAAGTCTGCTATGCAAAAAATGAGATCTATGCCCGTCACGGCAGGATGTTCCAGTCTCAGGAGCTGACGGATTATTTTAATTCAAAATCCTGGTACTGGGGAACCATCAGCCCGGAAAATTTCTCACCCTCCGTATTTAACTGTTATGAGACCGCTAATATCGATCTGCTGAACAATACCGAAAAGGCAAGACAGGCAGGGGGATATGTGCTGGATCAGCCGGGATATAATATTTATGCGGTAAGAGGTGTCAGCTCCTCCGGCGTTGGAAGTGAATATATCTTCTATGACAGTGATTCCAGATATCTGTCGGATGCGGAAGTCAATGCGCTGACCTGTCAGATGGCATGTTACGCAAAAAATGAGATCTATGCCCGACATGGAAGAATGTTCCAGTCTCAGGAACTGTCCGATTATTTTAACAGTAAGAGCTGGTATTTCGGAACCATAAACCCGGAGAATTTTTCCTCCAGCGTACTGAATAAATATGAGGTGGCAAATATTGAA
>JAEDFS010000074.1 GCA_016297895.1 Marvinbryantia sp. | reverse complement strand
AGAAACTATGAGATCATGGAAAAAAACTCTGGCGGTACTTGGATTTGCTCTTTGCGTCGGTATGTTGTTTGCAGCCTGCGGAAGAAATACCAACAATGGGACAAACACAGGAGGAACGGGAAATACGGGATCTGAGGTGAACGGGACAGAGCGTAATGGCGCAGAGAATGGGAACACAGACAACATGGGTACAGACAACGCAGGCCCAGACAATGCGGGCACAGACAACACCAATACAAATTACGGAAACAATGACGCAGCAGATCAGGCGGCTGTGAACGGTACACAGAATAATAACAACGGAAACGACGGTGCTCTCGGAGAGATCGGCGACGGAGTCGGTCAGGTGGGAGAGGGAGTTGTGGACGGAGTAGAAGATGTGATCGATGGTGTGGATAACGGTGCGACCGGGACCACCACAGGAAATACGAATCCATAATCGGAAATGAAAAATTTCAGGCGATCCGGCAGGAAAGAAGTTTTCTTTCACGCCGGATCGTTTTTATTATTGACACTGCCTCCAAAATAAGCTACATTGAAAGAGTATTTTTATTATTGTACGGAGAATACCGTCAGCAGGAGGGAAAGATGAAGATGAAGATGAAAAAGGTACTTGCGTTAACAGCAGCTGCCGTAATGACAGCATCTCTGGCAGTATGTACAGCCAGTGCAGAAGGTGTAGCAAAAGAGGATGTGAAGGTCGGCGTAATCTACATCGGAGATGAGAATGAAGGTTATACCGCAGCTCATATGGCCGGTATTGATGAAATGCAGGCAGCTCTCGGACTGGAAGACAGTCAGGTGATCGAGAAGACTCTGATCGGTGAAGACGAGGGATGTGCGGATGCAGCATTTGACCTTGCAGATCAGGGATGTCAGATCGTTTTCGCAAACAGCTTTGGTCATGAATCTTATCTGATGGAAGCAGCAGCAGAATATCCGGATGTACAGTTCTGTCATGCAACCGGTTTTCAGGCAGCCTCCAGCGGACTGGAAAATATGCATAATTACTTCACTTCTGTCTATGAATCCAGATATGTATCCGGAGTTGTGGCAGGTATGAAGCTGAATGAAATGGTAGAAAACGGAACCATAACCGAAGATCAGCTGAAAATGGGCTATGTAGGTGCGTACCCTTACGCTGAGGTAATTTCCGGCTATACCGCATTTTATCTTGGAGCAAAGAGTGTATGCCCCAATGTGACCATGGAAGTAAAATATACCAACAGCTGGGCAAGCTTTGACCTGGAAAAAGAATGTGCAGAAGCACTGATCGCAGACGGCTGTGTACTGATCAGCCAGCATGCAGATACGACAGGTGCTCCTACTGCATGTGAAGCAGCAGGTGTTCCCGTCGTAGGATACAACATCTCCATGATCGAGACAGCTCCTACACAGGCACTGACCTCAGCATCCATCAACTGGGGACCCTACTACACCTACGCAGTACAGAGTATCATTGACGGTACAGCCATCGACACAGACTGGTGCAAGGGTTATGCAGACGGCGCTGACAAGATCACTGAGCTGAATGAAGCAGCCGTTGCAGAAGGAACTGCTGAGAAGGTTGCAGAAGTAGAAGCAGGTATTATGGACGGTTCCATCAAGGTATTTGATACATCTACATTTACTGTTGGCGGTGAGACGGTTGATACTTATGAGAAGAATGGAATTGAGTACGTCTCAGACGGATATTTCCATGAGTCAGAGTTCGGTTCTGCACCGGCATTTGACCTGGCAATAGATGGAATCACATCTGTGATTGAGTAAAACCTTTATCTGAATACAAATATGGACAAGCTGGAAGGTGCTGGGAATGGGAAGCTGTTTTCAGCACTTTCTTTTTCCCTGGAAGAAGGAGTACTTACATGGAGCAGAGTTATGCAATACAATTGGAGAATATTACAAAGCGTTTTGGCAGTGTGGTGGCCAACGACAAAGTGAATCTTACGGTGAAAAAGGGGGAGATCCTTTGTGTGCTGGGAGAAAACGGAAGTGGAAAGACCACACTGGTCAACATGATTTCCGGAATTTATTATCCGGAAGAGGGGAGGATCTCGGTAGACGGAAAAGAGGTGAAGATCCGTTCGCCCAAAGATTCCTTTGATCTGGGAATCGGTATGGTGCATCAGCATTTTAAACTGGTGGATATTCTGACTGCTGCAGAGAATATCATCCTGGGACTTCCCGGAAAGCAGCTCCTGAATATGAAGCAGGTGATCGCCGAGATCGGGGAGCTGACGAAAAAATACGGGTTTGATCTGGATCCCAGACAGAAGATCTATAAAATGTCCGTATCTCAGAAGCAGACGGTGGAGATCGTAAAAATGCTGTATCGGGGAGCAAGGATCCTGATTCTGGATGAGCCCACGGCAGTTCTGACACCCCAGGAGGCGGACCGACTGTTTGAAGTCCTTCGGAATATGAAAAAAGACGGATGTTCCATCATTCTTATCACCCATAAGCTCCATGAAGTGCTGGCAGTGTCTGACCGGGTATCGATTCTGAGAAAAGGACAGTATATCGATACGGTCAATACTTCAGAGGCAACGGTACAGTCTCTGACAGAAATGATGGTAGGAGCCAGAGTCAATCTGAATATCGAGCGTCCGGCACCGGTGGATCCGAAAAAGCGTCTGGAACTGAAAGACGTGACCTGTACCACAAAAGACGGCATCAAATCTCTGGATCGAGCATCGCTGAACATCTATGGAGGAGAGATTCTGGGAATTGCGGGAATCGCGGGAAGCGGACAGAAGGAGCTTCTGGAAGCCATAGCAGGGCTGCAGCCGGTCAGTGAGGGATCCATTACTTTTTACCCGGAAGAGGGCGGCGAACAGAAGCTGGAGAATCTGGATGTGGCGGCGATCCGGGAGCTGGGAGTCAGACTGGCGTTTGTACCGGAGGACCGTCTGGGAATGGGACTTGTCAGTTCCATGGATATGACGGATAACATGATGCTTCGCAGCTATCGTCGGGGAAAATCAGAGTTTCTGGACAGAAAGACTCCCGGAAAGCTGGCTGCGAAGATCAAAAATCAGCTGGAGATTGTGACGCCCAGTATTTCCGCTCCTGTGGGCAGAATGTCCGGCGGAAATGTACAGAAGGTGCTGGTAGGAAGGGAGATTGCCCAGAAACCGAAGGTCCTGATGGTGGCTTATCCCACCAGGGGAATCGATATCAATTCTTCCCATACTATTTACCATCTTCTCAACGAACAGAAAAAGAAGGGAATCGCAGTGGTCTGCGTCATCGAAGATCTGGATGTACTGATGGATCTGTGTGACCGGATCGCCGTTCTCTGCGGAGGAAAGATCACCGGCATTGTGGATGGACGGACAGCGAAAAAAGAGGAACTGGGTGTTCTGATGACGAAGCATGAGAGAGGAGGAGAAGACCATGAATAAGGAACCATTTTTACGGATGTCCAAGCGGGAATCCATCAGCATCGGCAAGTCTGTTCTGATTTATGCGACAGCACTTCTCCTGGCCCTGGTGGCATGTGCGGGAGTGATCTTCCTGCTGGTAAGGATGAATCCCATTGATATCTATAAAGCAATCTTTGACGGTGCTCTGGGAAGCAAACGAAGGATCTGGATCACCATCCGGGATCTTCTGATCCTGCTCTGTATTGCGGTAGGACTTGCTCCTGCATTTAAGATGAGATTCTGGAATATCGGTGCAGAAGGCCAGATTCTGGTTGGCGGTCTGGTCTCTTCAGCACTGATGATTAACCTGAACACGAAGGTTCCCAATGTGGTGCTGATCCTTCTGATGCTGGCGGGAAGCGCAGCGGGCGGCATGGTGTGGGGCCTGATTCCCACGGCCTTTAAAGCAAAGTGGAAGACCAATGAGACCTTGTTTACCCTGATGTTAAACTATGTTGCCATGCAGGTGGTGACTTTCTGTATCGTATTCTGGGAAAATCCCAAGGGTTCCAATACCGTGGGAATCATCAATCAGCAGACGAGAGCCGGGTGGCTTCCGGAGGCGTTTGGCAATGATTACTTCTGGAATATCGTGATCGTGGCAGTGCTTACCGTGGTGATGTTCATTTATCTGAAATACAGCAAACACGGATATGAAGTGGCAGTGGTGGGAGAAAGTGAACGGACTGCACGCTATGCGGGAATCAATGTGCGAAAGGTACTGATGCGTACCATGGCGATCTCCGGTGCTATTTGCGGTGTGGCCGGATTTATCATTGTCAGCGGATCGGGCCATACGATCTCTACCTCTACGGCTGGAGGACGGGGATTTACGGCGATTATTGTGGCATGGCTGTCCAGATTCAATACCTTTGTCATGGCGCTTGTGGCATTCGGAATCGTATTTATGGAAAAAGGAGCCATTCAGATCGCTTCCCAGTACGGACTGAATGAGAATGCTTCGGATGTACTTCTGGGGATCATTTTGTTCTTCATCATCGGAGCGGAATTTTTTATCAATTATAAAGTGGAAAGGAATCATAAATAGGAGGGTCGTGCAGTGAGCGTACTTATTATTTTTATTCAGAAAGCGATTGTTCAGGGCATGGGAATCCTCTTTGGTGCTCTGGGCGAGATCTTAACGGAAAAATCCGGAAACCTGAATCTGGGAATTCCGGGAATCATGTATATGGGCGGTATATCCGGACTGATGGGTGCTTTTTTCTATGAAAAGAGTACGGCAGATCCAAATCCGCTGGCAGGAATGCTGATCTCTTTACTCTGTGCGTTTGCCTGCGCCGTACTGGGTGGATTTATATACAGTGTCCTGACCATTACGCTGCGTGCAAATCAAAACGTGACCGGACTGGCACTGACCATCTTCGGAACGGGATTCGGCAACTTTTTCGGCGGTTCTATCTCCAAGCTGGCAGGCGGAGTGGGACAGATCTCCGTTGCCGCCACAGCCAGTGCCTATCAGGCAAAGATTCCGGTTCTTTCGAAAATCCCTGTATTGGGCGGAGTGTTCTTCAGCTACGGATTTCTGACCTATGCGGCGATCGTGATGGCGGTTCTGATGTCTCTCTTCCTGTTCCGAACCAGAAACGGACTGAATCTGCGGGCTGTGGGAGAAAACCCCGGTACTGCGGATGCGGCAGGAATCAATGTGACAAAATACAAATATCTGGCAACCTGTATCGGTGCGGGAATCGCAGGCCTTGGAGGACTTTATTTTGTCATGGAATATTCCGGAGGCACCTGGACCGACAACGGATTTGGGGACAGAGGCTGGCTGGCAGTTGCACTGGTAATTTTTGCCATGTGGAAACCATTAAATGCCATCTGGGGCGCGATCCTCTTCGGAGCATTGTATATTCTGTATCTGTACATTCCGGGGCTGGGAAGAAGCATGCAGGAAGTGTTCAAGGCACTGCCTTATGTGGTAACCATTATTGTGCTGGTCATCACCAGCTTCCGTAAGAAAAAGGAAAACCAGCCGCCTGCGGGGTTGGGAGTTCCCTATTTCCGGGAAGAACGATAGAAAAAGAGCCGCTTGCGGCTCTTTTTCATGACAGAGGAAAATGCCGGTGGCATTCTTGAATGATGGAGGAAAGATGTGACCGAAAGGAAAAGCAGAAAAACAGGACGGAGCACGGAATTAAGCAGAGATGCGATCAAGTATATTGCTGTTTTTGCCATGCTGCTGAATCATATCGCCAATCTTTTTTTTAGAGAAAGTACAATAGAATATCTGGTTTTTACCGATATCGGATATCTGACCATATTGATCATGTGTTTTTTTCTGGTGGAGGGGTATCGGTATACCCATTCGGTAAAAAAGTATGGGGAACGTCTTCTGATCTTTGCCTTCCTCTCGGAGATTCCCTACCGTCTGGCTTTTGAGAAAGACACGGATTTTCAGCCGGGAAGCTGCAATGTGCTGTTTACCCTGCTGATTTGCTTCTGCCTGATCCATGTGATTTCTGCGGCCACGGATGGACAGACAAAAGCGATACTGATTTTCCTGCTTCTTTGTGCCGGTGGATTCTGCGACTGGGGATTTCTGGCACCGGTGTTTACGATCCTCTTTATCTGGGCAGAGGGAAGTGCAGAGAGACAGAAGACCGTATTCCTTCTGGATGCATTACTTCTGGGCGCAGATTGTTTTGTCTCAGGTGCTTTTGAAGGAGCGTGGATGACGGGACTTTTGAATGCGGCAGGCGGGATGACGGCTGCGCTGCTGGCGGGGGTTCTGATCCTTTACTGTTATGAGAAAGAGAAGAAAAAGCACCGGGGAAAATGGGCAAAGTGGTTTTTCTACTGGTTTTATCCGGTGCACCTGATGATCCTGACGGCGGTAAGAGCAGCCATTTCGTAATTTGCAGGAAAATCTCCCATGCTTCAGGCGGGGAGAAAAGAAATTGGAAGAGGAAAAATATGGAATTTGTATATGAACAGGCTCTGGAAGCCTATATGAAGAAAAAAGGGAAAAAAGTGATCGCAGTGGAAGTAGTCACCAGCAACAATTCCGATTTTGAGGTGACGGAGCTTCATGTGCGGTTTTTAAATGAGAAAATGGCCCGGGCATTTAAGGAAAAGAAGCATTTCAGATCTCATGAGACCGAACTGGGAGAAGTCCTTCTTCCGCCCTATCGGCTGGAATATGAGGATAAAGTGATCTTCGGACTGAAATCTTTTCTCGGGATCAAATATATTACCCATCAGGGAATGAAATTATAAGGAGGCAGCAGGATGCGTTTTCGTCCATGTATCGATATCCATAACGGAAAAGTAAAACAGATCGTCGGGGGGTCTCTCAAAGATCAGGGAAATGAAGCACATGAAAACTTTGTGTCAGAACAGGATGCTGCTTTTTACGCCAGGTTATATAAAAAAGACGGCATCCGGGGAGGTCATATCATTCTTCTGAATCCGGAGACTTCAGAGTATTATGAGGATACAAAAGCCCAGGCTTTGAAGGCTCTGAAAGCTTATCCAAAAGGACTTCAGGTGGGAGGCAGCATCCGGGACGACAATGCGGCGTTCTGGCTGGAAGCCGGGGCATCCCATGTGATCGTAACCAGCTTCGTTTTCCGTGACGGAAAGCTGAACTGGGAAAATCTGAAAAAGCTTCGTGATGCCGTGGGAAAGGAACATCTGGTGC
>JAEDFS010000026.1 GCA_016297895.1 Marvinbryantia sp. | reverse complement strand
TGAACGTCATTCCGGGGGATCCGGTGGCTGTCATGCTGGACAAGAATGCTTCCCCTCAGGCGGTGGAAAACCTGAGACATGAATGGGGACTGGATCGACCGCTGCCGGTACAATATGTGAATTTTGTACTGGATGCGCTGAAAGGGGATCTGGGAAACAGCTATTTTGAAAAGATGCCCGTTCTGGACATGCTGCTGTCCGGATTAAAAACCACGCTGAAGCTGGGCGGCTTTGCCTTTTTATTTTCCGCAATTATAGGTCTTTTCTGCGGAACGGTCGCTGCGGTTTTTCATGGAAAATGGATCGACCATTTTATGATGATCCTGGCTATGCTGGGTATTTCCCTTCCGGTGTTCTGGATCGCTATCGTATTTCAGATTATTTTCGGTCTGCAGCTGGGGCTTCTGCCCATATCCGGACTGAAATCCTGGACCGGCTATATTCTTCCCACGATCGCACTGGGTGCCACCTATGCAGGATCCATGGCAAGGCTTGTGCGCACCAGTGTGCTGGAGGCGATTTCCCAGGATTATGTCAAAACAGCCCGTTCCAAGGGTGTGAGAGAATTGACGGTCATTCTGAAACATGTGATGAGAAATGCAGCAATTCCCATCGTGACTCTATCCGGTACACAGATTAAATCGATCCTGACCGGCTCTATGATCATCGAAACGATTTTCTCGATCTCGGGAATCGGAAAAATCGCTATTAATGCCATTATGGTGAGAGATATTCCGGTCATTCAGGGAACGGTTCTTTATACGGCGGCACTTTTTGTTCTCATTAATCTCTGCATAGACCTGCTCTATGGAGTGATCGATCCGAGAGTGCGTGTGGAATAGGAAGGAGGACAGATATGCCAAAAGGTATGTGGAACAGAAAAAAATTATATGAAGAGGCGGGAATATCCAGTGCAGATTCGGCCAGTCTCATGAAGGATGCATGGAAAAGATTCCGGAAAAACAAAGCGGCCATGATCAGCCTGGTTGTGATCGGCCTGCTGGCAGTGGTGGCGATCCTGGCTCCGGTCATTGCTCCCTGCGATCCCTATAAACAGGATGTGCTCAACAAGTTTGCAGCACCCTCCATGGAGCATCTTCTGGGAACCGACAATTATGGAAGAGATATTTTTTCGCGGCTGATCTACGGAGCCAGAGTGTCTCTGTCTGTCGGGATTGTGGCGGAGGCCATCGCTGTTACCATTGGTGTGATCGTAGGAACGGCAGCCGGATACTTCGGAGGCAAGGTGGATACCGTGTTATCCAGAGTGATTGAGATCTTTGCATCCTTCCCGTTTATTCTGTTTGCGATTGCCGTGATGTTTATCCTGGGACAGGGAATCACCAATGTGTTCATTGCCATCGGTGTGATCGGCTGGACAGGTCATGCAAGACTGATCCGAAGCAATGTCCTGCAGCTGCGCAACAGAGAATATGTGGAAGCTGCCAGAGCGGCCGGGGCAGGAAACTTACAGATCATGCTGCGTCATATGATCCCCAACTGTCTTTCCACGATCATTGTGATCACGACGCTGGACATTCCCAGTGACATTATGCTGGAGGCGACGTTAAGCTTTCTGGGCCTTGGAGTGGCACCGCCTACGGCCAGCTGGGGTGAGATGATCAGTACGGCCCGGACCTTTCTGCGTCAGCAGCCCATGTTTTCCATCTATCCGGGTATTGCAATCATGATTACGGTGCTTGCCTTCAATACGCTGGGAGATGCCCTGCGTGATGCGCTTGACCCGAAGATGAAGAACCGTTAGGAGGTGCAGGAACATGACAGAGAAGGAAACACTGCTTGAAGTGAAGGATCTGCATACATATCTGTATCTGGAACAGGGAGTATCGAAAGCACTGAATGGCATTACGTTTGATATCAAAAAAGGAGAGACCCTGGGTGTAGTCGGAGAATCCGGCTGCGGAAAGAGCATGACAGCGCTTTCCATCATGCAGCTTGTGCCGGATCCGCCGGGAAAGATCGCATCCGGCGAGATCCGGTTTCAGGGTGAAAATCTTCTTGAAAAAAATAAAAGAGAAATGCGTGAAATACGGGGAAGCCGTATTGCCATGATTTTTCAGGAGCCCATGACCTCTCTCAATCCGGTGATGACCGTGGGAAAGCAGATCGAGGAGACCATCCGGATCCATGAATCTGTTTCCAAAGCAGAGGCGAAGAAACGTGCCATCGAAATGCTGAAGCTGGTCAAAATCCCGGAACCGGAGCAGCGATACTACGAATATCCCCATCAGCTCTCCGGCGGTATGCGCCAGAGAGTGATGATTGCCATTGCGCTGGCCTGCCATCCGGATCTTCTGATCTGCGATGAACCGACGACGGCACTGGATGTGACCGTACAGGCTCAGATCCTGAAGCTGATCGCTGAGCTTCAGAAAAAGACAGGAATGTCAGTGATGCTGATCACCCATGATCTTGGCGTGATCTCTCAGGTGGCAGAGCGTATCATTATCATGTATGCAGGCAGGATCGTAGAGTATGGGACGAGACAGTCTGTTTTT
Organism: Marvinbryantia sp.; assembly: GCA_016297895.1. Taxonomy (GTDB): domain Bacteria; phylum Bacillota; class Clostridia; order Lachnospirales; family Lachnospiraceae; genus Marvinbryantia. The sequence continues at coordinate 25,219 of JAEDFS010000026.1, read as the reverse complement.
ACCAATCCACTTCATCCCTATACAGAAGCACTGCTGAAATCCGTTCCGAGGCTCTCGGATGAGGATGGCAAGGAACTGTATATGATCAAAGGAATGGTGCCGGACCTGACGAAGGAACAAAGAGGCTGTCTGTTTGCAGAGCGGTGTCCCTATGCGGAAAAACGGTGCTTTGAAGAAGAACCGAAGCTTTATGATACCGGAAGCGGACGTGTCTGCTGCCACAGATATGGGAAGAGGGGGAATGACAAGTGAGCGAAGTGATCATGAAAGTGGAAGAACTGTCAAAATACTTCCCTTTGAAAAAGTTCGATGAGAATCGCCAGCGCCTGTATGTGAAGGCGGTGGACAATGTGAGCTTCTCCGTGCATGAAGGGGAGACTCTGGGCATTGTCGGAGAATCCGGCTGCGGGAAGTCTACTCTGGGGAGGACCATGATCCGCCTGCAGGAGCCTACCAACGGACATATTTATTTTCAGGGAGAAGACATTACAGGGCTGAAGGAACGTCAGATGCGCAGGATCAGAAAGAAAGTCCAGATCATGTTTCAGGATCCTTACGCTTCTCTGGATCCCAGAATGACTGTCGGAGATATTATTGCGGAGCCCATCGATATACAGAAAATGTATCCCGATAAGAAGCAGAGGCTTGCCCGTATTCTGGAACTGATGGAGCTGTGCGGGCTGAATAAAGAGTATATTACCAGATATCCCCATGAATTCTCCGGAGGTCAGAGGCAGCGTATCGGAATCGCCCGGGCACTGTCCGTGAATCCGAAGCTGATCATCTGCGATGAACCCGTATCGGCACTGGATGTGTCCATTCAGTCTCAGATCATTAATCTGCTGATCGATCTGAAGAAGAGTCTGAACCTGTCACTCGTATTCATTTCTCATGATCTCAGCGTGGTGAAGCATATCGCAGACCGCGTGGTCGTTATGTATCTGGGACGGATCATGGAAATTGGGACAAAAAAAGAGATTTTTGAGAATCCACAGCATCCCTATACCCAGGCGCTGTTAAGTTCGATCCCTGTGATTGGTGAGAATTCCTTTGAGACGATGCAGGTGCTGGAGGGTGAACTGCCAAGTCCGGTGAATCCCCCGCCCTGCTGTCCCTTCCACACCAGATGTCCGAAAGCAGTACCGGAATGTGCAAAAATGATCCAGCCTCTCCGAAATCTGGGGGACGGTCATATGGTATCCTGCTGGAAAGCGAAATAAAAAGAACCGAGGATAAAATGATGGAAAAGTATTATGAAGAAGCCCTCAGACTTCACAGAACGCACCCTGTGGTAGACACACATCTGGATCTTGCCGCAGAAATCTATTATCGCAGACGCAACGGAGAGCGGGAGGTGATACGCAGACATTATCTGGAGCCGCTGAAAAAAGCCGGCGTTTGTCTGGTGGTTTCTTCCGTGTTTATAGAAAATGAAGACCTGCCGGCCAGAGGACTGGAACTGACGCTTTTACAGATCGCAGCTCTCTATGAGGATCTGGAATCCGTAAAAGAGGAGGTCCGTCTGGTCAGAAGCAAGTCAGAGATCCTTAAGGTGATCGAAGAAGGAAAAATCGGTATTCTTCTGTATATGGAAGGACTGGATGTACTTACCTGGGACGTAAGTATGCTGAAATGCTTTTATGAAATGGGAGTGCGGGGAGCTTCCCTGACCTGGAGCAGAAGAAATTATCTGGGAGAGGGGTCCTGTAAAGCCAGTGAACACCGGCAGATACATGGTGGTTTAAGCCAGCTTGGAAAAGAAACGGTGAGGGAGCTGGAAGCACTTCATATGTTTGTGGATGTCAGTCATCTGAATGATGACGGATTTGCAGATCTGGCCGGGATCGCATCAAAGCCGTTTATCGCTTCCCATTCCAATGCAAGAACCATTCATGATAATTACCGGAATCTGACAGACGATCAGATCCGTAAGCTTGCCGACAAGGGAGGCATCATGGGAATGAATGCCTGCAGCGAGATCGTGGGAGACACACCGGGACTTGCAGGAATTTCAAAAATGTGCGATCATATAGAATATATCATCAGGCTGGTCGGTCCGGAACATGTGGGAATCGGACTGGATCTTTGCGATGCCTATTATGCAGCCAAGGCAAAGAAAGAGCTTCCGGCACAGCGGGATGACTGTCTGAAAGATCACTCGGAGCTCATCCTGCTGACAGCGGAGCTGCTGCGAAGAGGAATCAGGGAAGAAGATATCGTAAAGATTCTGGGCGGAAATTTCCTCAGATATTTTTGCTCGGTTTTGGATTGATGTCTGGTTAAGAATGGAGCATGAGAATGAAGGAATTTACTTATGAGGAACTGAATTCCCTGGAGTATGACCTCCCGGAAGAAGTGCTGAAATATAAGATGGCCGGCGATTTTTCCGGTGCAAGAGAAAGTATCGGCCGCTGGCTGGAAAGATCAGTTACGGAAGGCATGAAGACAAGGCTTCGTCTGGAAATGGAAATGCTGGACCTGCTGGAAGAGGAATTTCCATATACGAAGGAAGAGATGGTGCACCTGTTTGCAGAACAGGTGCCCGATTTTACATTAAGGGATCTGGAACGCCTGGACCGGGAGGGATTGGCAGAATGGATCTTTCTGGAAGGAGAAAAGCATTATATCTGCAGTACGGTAAGCAATGTACTGAGAAAAGACAGGGAGATCCGAAAGAGAGCAGGTATTGCGGAAGAAGCATCAGAAGAAGAAAGGTATCTTTCTGAAGCCATCCGGGAAATGAAAGAAAATGGCAGCATCACAAAACGGTTCCGCTTAAGGACTTCGGTGGCAGTAAAAGAGGAATGCTTCCATTCAGGAATGTATCTGAAAGCTCATCTGCCGCTTCCGGCCTGTCTTTATCAGGTATCGGATGTGACGATTCTGGATTACTCAGGCTGTAAAGTGACCATCGATCCGGAGGATGCTCTTTGCCGGACGATCTGCTTTGAGGACAGGCCTGTACAAAATCATCCTTTTTTTGTAGAATATGAATATACGGTTCACGCAGTATATCATGATTTTTCGGAAGAGGACAGAAAAAGAGCACAGGAAATGTTTGAAGAAGACCGGGACGCTGCTCTTTTTACAAAAGAACAGGGACCGCATATCCGTTTTACCCCGTATCTGCGTGATCTGGCGAGAGAAATTGTGGGGGATGAGAAGGAGCCGCTGGCGATGGCGGCCAGAATCTATGACTATATTACTACAAAAGTGAAATATTCTTATATGAAAGAATATTTTCTGATCCCTCAGATTCCGGAATACTGTGCAAAAAATCTGAGGGGAGACTGCGGTGTACAGGCACTTTTGTTCATTACCTTGTGCAGAATCTCAGGAATTCCCGCCAAATGGCAGTCCGGCCTGTATACCAATCCGGGTTCTGTGGGACCTCATGACTGGGCAATGTTCTATGTAGAGCCTTACGGCTGGCTGTTTGCGGATCCGTCCTTTGGAGGATCTGCCTGTCACAGCGGAGACGAAGACAGGCGGAAGTTTTATTTTGGCAATCTGGATCCGTTCCGCATGGCTGCCAACCATGCATTTTCCATGCCCTTTGCGTGCAGGAAACGTTTTCGCCCCATAGATCCCTATGATAATCAGACCGGAGAGATAGAGACAGAGGAGCGGGGATTTTCATCCCATGAATTGGAGCACAAAAGAGAATTTATAGTAAGGGAAGAAGGATAACATGACAACACTGGGAGATATGAACGAATTTTCTCAAAAATGCATCAATCTGACAAAGAAGCTTGTTGCCATTCCAAGTGTGAATTCCACAGATGGGGAATATCAGATCTCTTTGTTTATTGAGAAATGGATCCGTGAGATACCATATTTTCAGAAACATCCGGAAATGGTCATTTTGCAGAATCTGGAGGATGAACATGGGTGCCGAAATGTAATTGCTGCGGTAAAAGGAAAAGGAGATGCTGCAGTGATCTTCCATGGACATCTGGACACGGTAGATATTGAAAATATGGGTGATCTGAAGCCCTTTGCTTTTGACTGCGACGCACTGCTGCAAAAGATGAAACAGATTTCATATGATGCAGAAACCGATGAAGATCTGCGAAGTGGTTCTTATATGGTCGGACGTGGTGTCTGTGACATGAAATGCGGCATTGCACTTGGTATGGAGCTTCTTTCCTTCTACGCAGAGCATGCGGATGAGTTGACCGGAAATGTGATCTTTATGGCAAATCCGGGAGAGGAGTCAACCAGTCTGGGCATTATGAAATCTTTGGAGGCTCTGCTCCGGATGAAAGAAACGTGGCATCTGGATTACAGGGCGGCCATGAATCTGGATTGCAGCAATCCTCATTACAATGGCGATAAAAACCATTATCTGTATTTTGGAACAGTTGGAAAACTGCTTCCCTGTTTTTATATTCTGGGGAAGGAAACACATATCGGACAGTGCTTTGCAGGAATCGACGCTTCTATGGCAGCTGCAAAAATCATAAGTGCAATTCATTTGAATATGAAATATGCGGATGAGTATGGCGGTGAACTGTCTCTTCCCCCATCAGTTTTACATTTTGAGGACAGCAAGACCCATTATTCTGTCAATACGGCGGAATGGGCCTATATCTATTTTAATTTTCTGGTTTATCGACAGACTGCAGATGAATTGCTTGTAAGACTGAAAAAAGACACGGAACATATCGTTGATGAGATGCTGGAGGAACTGGAGCATTCCTATGCGATACATTGTAAGGCGAATGGCAGAGAGTATCATGCACTTCAGTATTCTGTCAAAATACTGCTTTATGAAGAGCTTTACCTGGAAGCAAAAGAAAAGGATAAAGAGATCGGTCAGAAGATCGATCAGTGGGTTATGCCTTTGGTTTCACAGAATATGGATGCCAGAGATATCGGGAAAATTCTGGTGCAAAATCTTCTGAAAACATGCGGATATAAAGAAAATGTGATCGTTCTGTTCCTTGCTCATCCATTTATGCCGCACAGTACATTGAGAGAGGAAGAAAGAGAAGAGGATACCCTTCGAAAGAAGCTGGAAAAAGTTGTAACAGAGTTTAACAGAGAATATGAAATGAATGTAAATCCGGTCCATTTTTATCCAAGTCTTTCGGACAGCAGCTATCTGAAAATGGATGATGATGAGGAAGCAGCCCGGTTTACTTTAGGAAATATAGCGGGAGGAGATAAAGTGCAAAAGATTCCTTTGGGTTTGATCAAGGCACTGAATATTCCTGCACTGAATATGGGATGTTATGGAAAGGATCCTCACCGAAATACGGAGCGTCTGGAGACAATCTATTCTTTTAGGAAGCTTCCGATCCTGATCACAAGAGTGATCGATGAGATTCTGCACATGTAAGCTTCTCTGTCAAAAATGTTGTCAAAGGAGTAAAAGAGAGATGGTAAAGAAGGAAAATGATGCGCTCATAGAAAAAATGAAAAAAGGGGAAGAGGTGGTCTGGATCAACCCGGCGAGAATTCCTTTTTCCGAAGTCGGGGAAAGGCTTGAACTTGGAAAAGAAGATATCCGGGATGCCTCGGAAAGATGGAAGCGGTTTGCCCCGTTTTTGAGAAAAGCATTTCCGGAAACGGAACCGGCAGAAGGGATCATTGAATCTCCCCTTGTTGAGATCAATCATATGAAAGAGCTTTTGAACAGAGAGTACGCCGGCGGATTAAAGGGACGGCTGTTTCTGAAGGAAGACAGTCATCTTGCTGTTGCGGGCTCTGTAAAAGCCAGGGGCGGTATCTATGAGGTGTTGAAACACACGGAAGCCCTTGCACTTCAAAATGGAATTCTGAAGGAAAATGAGAGTTATGAGAAGCTTGCATATGAAAATAGCAGGGCATTCTTCGGAAACTATACGATTCAGGTCGGCTCGACGGGAAATCTCGGACTCAGTATCGGTATCATAAGCGCAGTGATCGGATATCATGTGGTGGTACATATGTCTGCGGATGCCAGGCAGTGGAAAAAGGATCTTTTGAGAAGCTATGGCGTCGACGTTCGGGAATACGAGGGGGATTACGGTGAGGCGGTAAAGTGTGGAAGAGCCTTATCGGATCAGGACGAAACCAGTTATTTTGTGGACGATGAAAATTCCAGGGACCTGTTTTTGGGATATGCGGTTGCGGGAGAACGACTGCAAAAGCAGCTGGAGGAAAGGAATCTTACGGTGGATGATGCGCATCCCCTGTTTGTCTATCTTCCATGTGGGGTGGGAGGCGCACCGGGCGGCATTACCTTTGGACTGAAACAGATTTTCGGAGATCATGTGCACTGCTTTTTTGCGGAACCGGTTCAGGCACCCTGTATGCTTCTTGGAATGGCAACAGGACTGCACCAGGACATTGCGGTAGAAGATATCGGTCTGAGCGGAAATACCAGTGCTGACGGTCTTGCGGTGGGCAGGCCCTCCGGGTTTGTGGGCAGGATCATGGAACCGATCTTAAGCGGAGAATTTACCGTGTGTGATGACAGATTAAGTGATTATATGAAAGCTTTGTATCAGACAGAAGATGTCTTTATTGAACCCAGTGCCTGTGCGGCTTTTCAGGGTCCGGCATGTCTTGGCAGATCGGAAGAATTCCGGGAATATATGGAGAAGAATCACCTTAGAGACAAAATGGAACATGCAGTCCATATCGTATGGGCAACAGGAGGAAGTCTGGTCCCGGAAGAAGTGGTAAAGGAGTATCTTGGGATAGAATGATGCGCTGTCAGAACAGATCGGAATGATTCGTTTTTCAACCAATAAAACACCCTTACAGTCCGTTTGGAACCGTAAGGGTGAAATTGTTTTTATAGATGAAAACAGGTTACAGAGTGAACATTCTTGCAATAGCCACTTCACGAACTGTTTTTCCGGTGTAGGAAACGGTGTAGGGGCCTGTCTGTACCATGTTGGGGAAGTGGCCGGCATATTTCGCACGGTGATGTTCCCTGAAGCAGATCTCCATGGTAATGGATTCGGGAAGCGTAATGTGACAGTTCGCACGGTTCAGGATGCCTTCCTTTGCCCCGAGACGTATTTTTTCACACGCTTCTTCCGGTGTAATGTTGATGGTTGCCTCGCCGCTGCCGGTCTTGACAGCGCAGGCAGAGATATTCGGGAAATAGGACTTTGCATGGTCGCAGATACCGGCGTCGCCGCTGATAAAGACAGAAGGGACACCCATTTCCTGAGCGAGATAAGCGTGCATTAAGAATTCACTGCAGATCTCTCCGTTGAATTTCACATAGTTATTGCCCCGGTTCATGGTATGACTTAACGGGCTCTGGTCAGAACCAGCGGGGCTATGGTATCCTACAAACAGGATGGCATCAAAAGAAGAATCGATACCTGCAATCATGGATTCGGGACAGTTTGCCCAGCTCCTGATAAAACGGCACTGTTTGGGAAAACCGGTAATGTCGATGTTGAGACCGGAGTCATGTGCATCTTTTATATAAATTTCATCTGCGCCTGCATCAAGGGCACCTTGAACGGCGGCCAGAGCTTCTGCTTTCATTTGTTTTGCAACGGCCGGGTACTGGTCATCTCCGATATTGGTGGAAGCCCAGGATGTGGAACCTGTGATTCCTTCCAGATCTACACTGATAAATACTTTCATGGAACAGTCCTCCTTGATATATTTTTGCATCTTTTAACTCTATCATCATACAATTATTGGTAATAGATTTCAATACGCAGAAATTTGGTTTTTATATGAGAAAAATTGATAAACATATGAAAAAAATTGCGTTTGACAGGGCTTCCAATCGAGTATATACTGAATTGTATATTTATTCAAACAATTATTATTTTTATTTAATTATTCTTTGTGTGACAAGGGCGTCCATAAGTAGGAGACTTAGGATGCCTTTTTTTATAACATAGGAAAGTGCTTTGCATGTTCCTATGTTATAAAAAAGTCCTCCGGGCAGGATTATTGCTTATATACATGAGGAATGAACAAGAAGGATGAGGAAAATGAACGAAAAAGTATTAATAGCAGGTGTACGGGAAGAGGTCGAAAATTACATAGAGGCATTGAAAAATGCAGGATTACAGCCGGTGGTGGCTACAGAATTTCCTACAAAAGAGGGATTGGTGTCAGAGGATTTTGCGGCATTGCTGCTGCCCGGAGGAGGAGATGTGGATCCGTCCTTTTTTGGACAGGAAAACTGCGGAAGCAGAACCATCGAAAAGGAATTGGATATTGCCCAGCTGCATATGGCGGATGTATTTGTCAGGGAAAAGAAACCGATCCTGGGAATCTGTAAAGGCTGTCAGGTGATCAATATTTACTTTAAGGGAGACATTATCCAGGATCTGGAAAATAATGTTCATCATCAGTCCTTTCAGGGACAGGCAGTTAAGCACAAAGCAGTTACGCTGAAAGATAATGCATATTATGAGATGTTCGGCGGGGATGAGATCATCATCAACAGCTCCCATCACCAGGCAATCGACAGGCTGGGAAATGGGCTGCGGGCATGTCAGTACAGTGACGATCATGTGGTCGAGGCGATACAGCATGAAAGCCTTCCGATCATCGGTACCCAGTGGCACCCGGAGAGGATGGCATACAGCAAGCATATTGAGGGAGAAGCAGACGGAACGTTCATTTTTGAATATTTTAAAAAGTTAATTGAAGAAAACTAACTTCTTTTTTGTCAACAGAGGGATCGGAAGTCAATTCCGATCCCTTAGAATTTTGTCTGACAAAATTCATAAGGAAAAAAACATGAAATATTCCATAGAAAGTTGATGGGAATACTGTAAAATAGTCAAATAAATGAAGAAAGCTGATAAAGGGAAAGTGAGTGCAGGAAATATGCTGGTCGACATCAGGAACGTAAGCAAGAGGTATGAGAACAGGGAGACAGGAGAAGGATTTGTCGCATTGAGCCATATCAGTCTGCAGATGGAAAAAGAAGAAATTGTCTGTTTGCTTGGTCCGTCTGGATGCGGAAAATCAACACTGTTAAAGTTAATCTCAGGGCTTCAGCAGCCGGAGGAAGGGGACATACTGATCGATGGTGTGCCGGTGAAAGGACCGGGCAGTGAAATCGGAGTTGTGTTCCAGGATTATGCGCTGTTTCCCTGGCTGACGGTGGAAAAAAATATCGGAATCGGGTTGACCGTTAAAAAGCTGCCAAAGAAAATACAGCAGGAGAAAATTGACTGGGCTGTTGAGCTTGTGGGGTTAAGGGAGTTCCGCCATTATTATCCCCATCAGTTGTCAGGAGGGATGAAACAGAGAGTGGCCATTGCGAGAGCGCTGGTACTGGACTGCAAGATCCTTCTAATGGATGAACCCTTCGGGGCGCTGGATGCATTTACAAGGATGAACCTGCAGGATGATCTGATAGAGCTGTGGCAAAAGCAAAAGTTTTCGACTATCTTTGTCACCCATGACGTAGATGAGGCAGTGTATCTTGCTGACCGTGTGATAGTTATGACTCCTTCACCGGGAGAGATAAAAAAAGAATTTAAAATTGACGCTTCAAGACCACGGGTGCGAACGGGGGGAAGAGTTTACGTACCTGAGAAACAGGATCCTGGAGCAGTACGGGTATGTGGATAAAAGAAATATTGAATACAATCTATAGAGGAGGAGTTTTATGGCTGTCAATACTATAAAGGAACTGATTGAGCAGCAGTCGCTGCTCAATAAAACATTTCTCATTGATCCTATCAAAGGGGAAGTCCTTGATTATGAGGATCTGATGGGACGCATCCTGAAATTTCAAAAAACATTGCAGGCATTGAATCTGCAAAAGGGAAATAAAGTGGCAATCGCACTTAAGAACAGCATTGAGGCAGCGGTGTGTATACTTGGAGTCATGTATTCCGGAGGAGTAGTAGTACCTGTGAATCTGGGATGGAAGGAAAAGGAATTTCTTTACATACTTGACAATTCAGAGAGCAGTTTCCTCATTTCCACAGATGAAGTGCTTGAGGATGCCGGAGTATTTCTCAATGACAGGCAGAAAGTTACGCTGGGGGACATCAGTGTGATCCGGCTGCAGGAACAGAATACCTGCGATAAAAACCCACTGACAGGAAATGATCAGGCATTGATGTTATATACATCGGGGACTACAGGATTTCCCAAAGGTGTTATGCTGACACACAGAAATCTGATCGCAGAGACAGGCTATATTCAGCAGGGACACAAACTGACAGAGAAAGACAGGTCACTTCAGGTACTGCCCCTGTTTCACATCAACGGGCTGGTAATCGGATTTTTAACACCCTTTGCCACAGGAGCTACTCTTGTGATCCCTCCGAAATTCAGTGTAAGCCATTTCTGGGAATGGGTGGAACAATATGAGATTACCTGGGTAAGTGCAGTCCCCACCATTATTTCCATGATATTGAGCAGGACCCCGGAGGAATATCCGGGAGCAGCCTCTCTGAAGTTCATGAGAAGTGCATCCGCACCCCTTCCTGTAGCTGTTTTAAATGAGTTTGAGGAGAGATTTCATACACCTGTTGTGGAGTCTTTTGGAATATCCGAAGGGGCAAGCCAGATTACGGTAAATCCCATAGATGGTCCGAGAAAACATGGTTCAGCAGGCAGGGCAGCCGGAAATGTGGTGGAAGTAGTCAACGAGCAGGGGAAACTGCTGCCGACGGGCGAGATCGGTGAGGTCCGCGTGAAGGGAGATAATATATTCTGCGGATACTATCATATGCCTGAAGAAACGGAGAAGAGTCTGAAAGACGGATGGTTTTACACAGGAGATCTTGGCTGGATGGACGAGGATGGATACCTGTTCCTGAAAGGAAGAAAGAAGGAACTGATCAATCGTGCGGGAGAGAAGTTCTCTCCAAGGGAAATTGATGAGGTCCTTTATCAGATTCCGGGAATAGAGCTTGCGGCTGCAGTGGGTGTTCCGGATCCTCTGTACAATGAAGAAGTAGTAGCTTTCGTAAAACTCAGGGAAGGCAGTTCTCTGACAGAGCAGGCCATTGTGAATCTGTGTAAAGGGAAAATAGCGGATTTTAAACTACCAAAGGAAATATTTTTTACAGATGATTTTCCGAAGGGACCCAGTGGAAAAATACAGAGATTAAAGCTGATACAGCGCTATGAAGCGTTGAAAAATAAATAAGGATAAAAGAGGAGAGATGACTATGAAAAGACAGAAATTACTGAAAATGGCAATTGTGACAACCCTGGCGCTCACTGCAGCAGCTTCTTTTACAGCAAATGCCGAGGAAGGCAACACTTTGAGAGTAGGTGTAATCAAGGCCCTGGGAACGGTTTCCCCTTATGTGGCACGGGAGAAAGGATTCTATGATGATATCAATGTGGAATTTTCCGAGTTTTCTGACGGCACAGCGCTGATGGAAGCTTTTGCAGCGGGAGAACTAGACCTGGGATTCTGTGGTGTGGCTCCCATTGCCAACTGGTATACCAAGGGAATCGATCTTAAAATAATTGCAGGCTGCAATGGCGGCGGTCATGTGATCGTGACCAGAGAAGATACAGGGATTGAGACGGTATCGGATCTGGCTGGAAAAGTCCTGGCAGAACCAAATCTTGGAACTGTGACAGATACACTGCTGAGAGATTATATCCTTCCGGAAGCAGAACTGGATCCGGAAGAAGACCTGACGATCGTTCCGGGCATGAAACCGGCAGATATGGCAATCTCTCTGTTTGATACACAGGAAGTAGATGCCATTCTGACATGGGAGCCCTATGTCACTCAGGCAGAACAGAAATATGAAGGAGTGAAAATTGTATATGATTCCGCTCCGGAATTAAAGAAAGCATTTGGAACAGAGTTTTTTTACAGTGTAAATGCGCTGGCAGCTACAGACAAGATTCTGGAGGAGGAACCGGAAGCGGTGGAAGCGTTTGTTGAAGCATATAAAGCGGGAGTCGATTATATCAACGAAGATAAGGAAGCCAATGCAGTGATCGCAGAAATACTTGAGCAGGATATCTCTGTCATCGAAGGGGCCAGAAGCAGAATTGATTATACGTATGCGATTGATGTCGAAGGGATTGAGCGGACGCTTCAGTGGGCACTGGATCTTGGATATATTGATCAGATTCCGTCTGCAGAAGAATTTTATCTTAACTGAGACGGCTCAGGCGTTTGCGGGCGACAGGCCTAAGAAGATATAAGAAAAGGAAAAGAACTACAGATGAGGAAAGAAAAGAAACAGGCAGTTTTAGAAGGAATCATATCTGTTCTTATTTTTGCAGGTGTCTGGAAGCTGGCTTCTGCCACAGGAATCTTCGGAAGAGTCAGTGTCAGGAGCAGCTCGCTGCTCCTCCCACCGCCGGAAAAGGTAATCGTTTCTGTCGTGGAAATGTTCGCCAGTGGGTATCTGGAAAAACATATACTGGTGAGTCTGCTCCGTGTAGTGAAAGGATTTCTGCTGGCAGTGTTTATCGGGGTTCCAATGGGAATTCTGATGGGAAGCAATCGCCATGCAAAGAATTATTTAAATATTCTGTTCCGTCTGTTTTCCCCAATCCCGGGGGTTGCCTGGATTCCTCTTGCAATTCTCTGGTTTGGTCTGGGAGACAGTGCAGCAATATTCATCATTACCATGGGATCGATATCCCCGATTATTGTGAACACGATGCAGGGAGTGGATGATGTGGATCCCAATCTGCGCCAGGCACTTCTGACCATGGGAGCATCCAGATGGCAGATTATCACGAAATGTGTGGTGCCCAGCATTGTTCCATACATGATCAGCGGATTCCGGCTGGGACTTGGATTTGCGTGGCGTGTTCTGATCGCTGCGGAAATGGTCGGTGTGCCGGATGGACTTGGATATGTCTTAAATACAGGACGAAGCACAGGGCGGACGGAGGTTACAGTGGTGACGATCCTGTTGCTTGGAGTGATTATGATTCTGATGGAAGAAGTATTATTTATGCCTCTGGAAAAGAAGGTCTGCCACTGGAGAAAACGGGAACAAAACGGATAAAAATGGAGGACAGTACAGTGAATGAAAAGGTAGTTGTTGATTTTGCAGCCTGTAAGGAATGCGGATACTGCAGCATCGTATGTGCTAAAAATGTTTTTGAAAAGGGAAAAGAATACAATGCACGGGGGTATCAGGCCTTTGCAGCTGTTCACCCGGAACGGTGCATCGGATGTCAGAAATGTTTTTACGCATGTCCGGATTTTGCAATTTCAGTCAACAGGGAGGATAATAAAAAATGAAAAAAGTATTTGACACAGGAAATGCAGCGATAACGGAAGCGGCAATTATTGCAGGCTGTCAGATTTATGCGGGATATCCCATAACACCTTCTACGGAGATTGCGGAAAACATGTCCAGAAGGCTGCCGCAGGCCGGAGGATATTATGTACAGACTGAAGACGAACTGGCAGGGCTTTATACCTGCCTTGGAGCGTCCCTTGGTGGAATGAAAGCCATGACATCTACCTCAGGTCCCGGGTATGTATTATTTTCGGATCCCTATGGATGGGGAATCAGCTCTGAGATTCCGGTAGTGATTATTGATGCACAGCGTGTGGGACCGGTCAGCGGTATCACTGGTGCTCCCGGACAGGGAGAATTTTATCTGAGTCGTTATCCAACCCATGGAGGAAATTATGAGACTATTGTGCTGGCACCCAACAGCGTACAGGAAGCCTTTGATATGACAGTGCGTGCATTTTATCTTGCGGAACGTTTTCGTACCCCTGTGACGATCCTTGCCGACCAGCTGGTTACAGACGGATGGGAGTCTTTCGAGATACCGGAGACAGCGGATGAGTTAAAAGAAAAGGGACTGGAGATTGTTGAGAGAAAAGTCAATTGCGGACCGGAATTCTTCCCTGCAAGTGATGAGATCGATATTCCGCCGGTGGTGCTTGGATATAATACAGGAGCGGCATGTTCTGACTGGACACCGACAGAAGAAGGGTATGATATTGAGGATCCGGTGGCACACTTAAAGCATTCTTATCGGCTGGTTTATAAAATCCGCAATCACAGAGAATTGATTGACAGGCATGAAGCATGGTTTATGGAGGATGATCCTGAGATTGTTCTGGTGTCCTATGGAAGTCCTTCCAGGGTAGTGACCAGTGCGGTAAAGGCAGCCAGGGCTCAGGGGATCAGGGCAGGGGCGATCCGACTTCAGAGTCTGTGGCCGTTTCAGGATCAACTCTTTGAAAAGAAGACAAAATATCTGGTAGTGGAATTAAATTTTGAGGGCCAACTGGTCCGTGAAGTGCAAAGAGCCACCGGGGAAAACAAAGATGTACATTTTTATGGGAAGTGCGGGGAACTTCCGGGGGTTCATGAACTTCTGCAGGCTATGAAAGAAATATTGTCAGATCAGAAAATCACATTTGAAAAGTTTGTGTCGGAGGCATGGTAGGATGGACTATTTAGCAGAGAAATATCTCAGACCCAGAAAAATTCCGAGTACAGCATGCAGTGGATGCGGTCTGGGACAGGTACATAAAAAAGTGGTGATGGCTATTGATGAGCTGGGACTGGAACAGGGAGATGTCGTGTGGGGGACAGGAATCGGGTGCGCCGGACGGCAGACATTTAATACATGGAAAGGGGACAATTTTGCAGGTACTCATGGGAGAGTTTACGCTCTGGCATGTGGCCTGAGGATCGCCCTTCCGCCGGAGAAAAAAATAATATTGACAGTTGGAGACGGGGATGCGTTTGGAATCGGGCTTTTGCATCTTCTGAACTGTGCCAGAAGAAATGTAGACATTACAGTTATTGTCTGTGATAATTTCGGTTATCAGTCCACCGGCGGACAGTTTGGATATACTACTCCCAGGGGATTCAGGACAGATTCCAGCCCTTATGGAATGTTTGAAAATAACTGGACACAAAACGGAGTGGATATCCTGAACATTCTACGGGACGCAGGAGCCACCTTCCTTGCCCGCCACACAAGCTTTGAAGGACATGCGGCGGTGGACAGTATAAAAAAAGCAATAGAAAATAAGGGATTTTCTCTGGTACATGTCCTGTACCCCTGTGTTACAAATTTTGGCGGAAGAGCGCTTGGAAGCAGGCGGCCTTCTGAGATATACAAGTGGTTTGAACAGATCACGCTGAAGGCCGGGGAGGAACCGGAAGAAGGACAGCCGGGATTCCATACAGGAGTGTATTATGATATCTCGAATTCAAGGGAAGAATACAGCAGTGTGGTGAAAAACCTGACAAAGAGAGTTCAGGCGGGGGAGGTGTAAGCATTATGGCCAGAACAGAAGTTTTGATCAGTGGTTTTGGCGGACAGGGAGTGGTAAGAATCGGTCAGACACTCGGACTGGCCGCAGTTTTATCAGATCTGCATACAACGATGCTGGTCAGTCACGGGACTGAGACCAGAGGAGGATATGTCCGCACACAGGTAGTGATATCAGATGAACAGATCGACAGCCCGGTGATCGAGAGCCCGGATTACTTTTGTGCGATGAGCAATGCTGCATATCAGCGGTTCAGACACATGATGGATCAGGGAACCCTGATTTATGATCCGGGATTTGTGACACCGGACGATTCACTTGGATGTAAACAGACGGCAGTGCCTGCGAGAAACCTTTCTGCGGAGCATTTTGGAAAAGAGCTGTTTGCCAATATGATCATGTATGGATATATCATCCGCAGACTGAACGGAAAAATTTCTAAAGAGCAGGCAATTGAAGCTTTAAAGCAGAGAATTCCACGCTCACTTGAAGAAAATATAAAAGCATTTGAACTTGGGTATGCACTGTGAAACAGGACTGAAATTTAATATCTGACTATCCCCAAAAGGGAGGCTGCAGAATCCTTTCTGAAAAAACAGAAAGGATTTTTTAGCCTCCGGGTGATGAGCAACGAGGCAGTTGTTCTATGCAATGGAAGTACACAAAACATTGCACTTCCATTGCGTGGATATGAGCGCATGAAGCTTAGCCCTGACCGAGACAGGAAATTTTCTTGGAAAATAATTGAAAAAATAGATACTCAGGAATACAATAGCAAGCTAGCGACAAGATAAATATGAATTTGAGGAGTGTCGAAAATGAATCAAAAAGAAAGAATGCTTGCTGAACTTCCCTACATTGCATCTGATGAAGTATTGAGCAGGGAACGTTTGGAATGTAAAAGAAAAATTTATGAACTTAATAATGTCCACCCGGATCAGTATAACAGGATTCCGGGAATGCTAAAGGAATTGTTTGGAAAAACCGGCGAGGCTGTATTTGTAGAGCCTCCGTTTCATTGCGATTATGGTTATAACATAGAGGTCGGCGAGAATTTCTTTGCAAACTATAATTGTACAGTTTTGGATGTTGCAAAGGTGAAAGTAGGGAAAAATGTCATGCTGGGGCCAAATGTGTCATTTTATACTGCCGGACATCCGTTACATCATGAATCCAGAAACTCCGGTTATGAATACGGTATCTCAATTACTGTCGGAGATAATGTGTGGATAGGCGGGAGCGTCGTGATTATGGCGGGAGTGTCGATTGGGAATAATGTAGTGATTGGCGGCGGCAGTGTTGTGACCAGAGACATTCCGGACGGAGTGGCTGCTGCAGGAAATCCCTGCAGGGTGATTCGCGAGATTACGGAAGAAGACCGGAAATACTATTTTAAGAAGAGAGTTTTTGATGTGGAAATATAACAGGGATTTGGAAACCGTTTGTAAATTTAGAACCGGCTTGTCATATGATCGGGATGGAAATGGGTGGAAAAGATGGCAGCGGCGGACGAGAAATTGGGAAAGTGTTGGCTGCCGAATTGGGCATGAAATACATACAGTGTCTTTGTTTCCGCTCCTATGGAATACTGCCAGAAAGGGAGATAAGTGATAGCCATTGCGACAGAGGAAGGGGAGCTTGAATAACGCTGTGAGATAAACTCCTTACCGGTACTCCTTCATCATCATTACAATAACAAAAGCTAATAGTATTGGAGAGACCAAAATCGTTTTGATACCCCAGATATTAGATAGGATTCCTCCGATTCCGGCTCCGATTGCAAAAAAAGTAATTATTCCCCAAAAATGAAGTGCTTTATATAAAGATTCCTTATCCTTATTCCGCAGGTAATGTGATAAGCTTTCTGTTCCGCTTCTTAAATTTCCTATACACATAGTGCTTGCATATCCGTATCCATGTACTTTTCTAAAAGTTTGCACCTGCATAGCACATGAAAAGGAAACTAACATATTAGCAATCATATTTAATTTGAGTGGCACAAATCCGACAAGGCCAAGCATTAGTATTTCTATAAACAGAATGATTTGTCTCCAGTGTATGCCCTTACTGTTCTTGAACTTGTTTTCAATTTGCTCGGCAATAAAAATTCCTGCAGCAAATGAAAGCAAAGGAAACATATAATGAAACCCCATAACCGCATTGCCTTGCATAAAATTCTGACTCATCAGAACAACATTACCTGTTTGAGCATTTGCAAAAACATGGTCTCTCATACTGTAAGTATATGCATCCTGAAATCCGCCTGAAAACGACAGGACAGCACTTAATCTAAAGCTCTCTGATGTTTGCAATGTGAATGAATACCTCCATAAATACATTGATCGAACCATCATCATTTTAACAAGTAATGGAAAAAATGCAAGTACTATCTTTTGAAACAGATACTGTGTCTGATGGAATTTTTTGTTGTGAATCAAAAGAAAAAGTATTATAATACCAACATTGGGAATGAGGCACTCCCATGGGTCATAACCCCTAAACTGCAATTATGCTGATGGCTTCTGCGAAAACTACGCAGAAACTGTCGGCTTTTTTAGTTCCTGCGAGATAAGGAGGATTATATGTTAACGAGTATTGGTATTATTTTGTTGTTCGGGTTACTGGCGGGGTGGATATTTTCAAAAATGAAATTACCAAGCCTGTTAGGAATGATTATTGTGGGAATCGTATTAAGTCCACATTGTCTGAATTTAGTAGATGACTCGATACTTACTATATCAGGCGATTTGAGGCAGATTGCATTAGTTATTATTCTGACAAGAGCCGGCTTGTCTTTAAATTTTTCTGATTTGAAAAAGGCGGGGCGTCCGGCAATTCTAATGTGTTTTGTGCCGGCGTGTATTGAAATGATGGGAACAATAATTTTTGCCCCGTTATTATTAGGTGTATCTATTCTGGATGCAGCGATCATAGGAAGTGTCATAGCTGCGGTATCTCCTGCGGTGGTTGTTCCAAGAATGATAACACTTATAGAGAATGGATATGGTACGGACAAGAGTATTCCACAGATAATTTTAGCGGGAGCATCCGTGGATGATGTGTTTGTGATTGTAGTGTTTACCGCACTTACTACTTTAGCTTTAACAGGGAAAGTATCTGCAATAAGTTTCATACAGATACCGATATCTATTTTGATGGGAGTTCTTTTGGGTGGAGTTGTAGGCATGATTCTTGTGTGGTTTTTTAGAAAATTTCACATAAGAGATTCCGTAAAGGTGATTATCATTCTAAGCATTTCATTCCTATTACTTGAATTGCAAACAAGGCTGGAAGGTGTTGTGCCAGTCTCAGGACTGCTGGCAATAATGAGCGTGTGTATTATCATCAATCAAAAATATGATGTGTTAGCAAAGCGTCTATCTGTCAAATATAATAAACTTTGGCTTGGAGCAGAAGTCTTCCTGTTTGTATTGGTGGGTATTGCAGTTGATTTGAAGTATGCATTAGCGGCAGGTGCTGCAGTGATTTTGTTAGTAAGTTTGGCGTTGGTATTCAGGATGATGGGAGTGGCAATATCGCTTGTTAAAACCAGGCTAAATAAAAAAGAGCGTTTATTCTGTGCAGTTGCATATACACCCAAGGCAACAGTACAGGCAGCACTTGGAACAGTGCCGCTTGCGATGGGACTGTCGTGTGGAGAGATCGTCCTTACGGTTGCGGTAATAGCTATTTTAATAACAGCACCTTTTGGAGCGATATGCGTTGATAATTCGTATAAAAAGCTATTATCAAAATAAGAGTGGAAGTTCAGCTTTTCTAAGAATTTAAGGCAACATATTACCTGAAGTTCACATAGAGATATTTTTCAGTTGACAAAAAATATAAAGATGGAAAGCTGCCTTTTTATGGCACATCAATGACACATATAGCGTCACAAAGAGTTGCATTGGCTGCTGTTTTTGTTCCTGCATGGGCAGAATTATATTGCGAAGCGATTGAAAAATAAATTGTTATTTTTACAAAGGACAGGGAAAGGACAGGGGACGGTTCCAATGTCCTTCAAAACTTCTCTGATATTGATATATTCCCTTTCATAATGTGGATGGAAGGAACGAAGTTTACTGATGATATGTTCCGTCGGTGCAAACTTTACATCATAATATAGAAAGAATCCGGGTATTTTTTAAAACCATAAAAATGACACATTTCTATCAAAAAAATACCTATCAGATATCCCCAATTCTGAATAAAATAATGTTTATGTTGACGATCCCCCAGGGGCAGACATTTAATTAAAATGTAACTGTTCGCTCGTATCCGGAAGTACTGTACAGATACGAAACCAGAAAGTGAGGAATGTATTATGAGTTGTCAGGATAAGATTATCATCTGCGGTCTTCGTCAGAACAATCTGAAAAATGTATCGCTGGATATCCCAAAGGGTAAGATTGTTGTTTTCACCGGTGTGTCCGGATCGGGAAAATCAAGTATCGTGTTTGACACCATCGCTGCAGAAAGCCAGCGGCAGATGAACGAGACCTATACCGCTTTTATGCGTGGACGGCTTCCCAAATATGAAAAGCCGAAGGTGGAGAAGATCGACAACCTTTCGGCATCGGTCATTGTGGATCAGTCCCGCCTGGGCGGCAATGCCCGCTCTACTGTTGGTACCATCAGTGATATGTATGCTGCACTGCGGCTTTTATATTCCCGTATCGGTCAGCCTTATGCAGGAACTGCGTCTTATTTTTCCTTCAATGATCCCAATGGCATGTGCCCGGAATGCTCCGGTATCGGAAAGGTCATGACCGTGGACATTGAAGGACGAATTGATCCGGAAAAAACATGGAATGAGGGCATGGCAGACCTTCCCGCCTTCCATGTGGGAAACTGGTACTGGAAGCAGTACGCAGAATCAGGTCTGTTTCCACTGGACAAGAAGTGGAAGGACTTTACGGAACAGGAGAGAAATCGTCTGCTCTACGGGGCAGATACCCCGGATGGTAAACGGCTGAATAAAAAAGTGGACGGAATGTCCCACTATCTTCACAGGATGCTGATCAACCGTGACACTTCTACACTGAAGGAAGCATCAGTGAAACGTTTAATGTATCTGGTGGAAGAAAAACCATGTCCGCTTTGTAAGGGACGTCGTCTCAATGCGAAATCTCTTTCCTGTAAGGTGGCAGGATACAGCATCGATGAAATGTGTGCCATGGAATTTACCGAGCTGGTGGCGGTACTTCGAACCATCACAGACCCCAGAGCAAAGACCATTGTAGATGCGCTGACGGCATCCCTTGAGCGAATGATCGACATAGGTCTTCCTTATCTTTCCATGGATCGGGAGTCATCGACTTTGTCCGGAGGTGAAGCACAGCGGTTAAAGCTGGTGCGTTATATGGGCAGTGCACTGACCGGCATGACTTACATTTTTGATGAACCGAGCACCGGGATGCATCCAAGAGATGTGTACCGTATGACAAGACTTTTGCAGAGCCTGCGTGACAGAGGCAATACCGTGCTGGTGGTGGAGCACGACAGGGATGTGATCGCCATCGCCGATGAGATTATCGATGTAGGCCCTCTGGCAGGCAAAAACGGCGGTCAGATTCTGTTTCAGGGAAGCTATGAAGCACTGCTTGTTTCAGGAACCAGAACCGGAGAGGCTATGAAGCATGTAGTTTCCATAAAAAAGACCCCACGGACCCCAAAGGAATTCCTGCCGGTGAAAAATGCCTGCGTACATAATCTGAAAAATGTGTCAGTGGATATTCCGCTGAATGTGCTGACGGTGGTTACCGGCGTAGCAGGATCAGGAAAAAGCTCCCTCATCCGTGATGTATTTGCAAAACAATACGCTGACCGGGTGGTACTGGTGGATCAATCCCCGGTAACAGCTACCGGACGCTCCACTCCGGCAACTTTTCTTGGCTTCTTCGACGAGATACGAAAGGTGATGGCTGCGGAAAATGGCGTAGATGCCGGATTATTTTCTTTTAACAGCAAGGGTGCCTGTCCGGTTTGTGGAGGACGGGGACAAATCGTTACGGAACTGGTATTTATGGATCCGGTGACGACAGTATGTGAAGCCTGCGAGGGAAAACGATATAGTGAAGAAGCTTTGTCCTACCGGTATCAAGGGAAAAATATTGTAGAGATCCTGGATATGTCTGCAGGAGAAGCCTACGAATTTTTCAGTGATAACCGAAAGCTTAAAAAAGCGTTGGGTGCCATGCTGGAGGTAGGCCTGCCGTATCTTTCCTTAGGTCAGCCGCTTAGCACATTATCAGGCGGTGAGCGTCAGAGGGTGAAGCTTGCAAAGGATCTGGACAAGAAGGGGAATATCTATGTGCTGGATGAACCCACCACAGGACTTCATGCCTCTGATGTGGAAAGAATCATGGAGCTCTTAGATGGGCTGGTTGACCGGGGCAACACCGTCATTGTCATTGAACATAACCTGGATGTGATGAAGCAGGCGGACTGGCTGATCGATGTAGGACCGGATGGAGGTACGGCAGGCGGTCAGGTGGTTTTTACCGGAACACCAAAGGAAATGATTGAAAATGCGCATACCATCACAGCGGAATATTTAAAAAAATCCTTATATTGACTCGTCCTTCAGAGGAGGTGATACTTTACTTGTGGACTACCGATTTTTTTGGTAAAATCCCATCATAAAGAAAGGAGTGTGACGCCAAATGCAGTATATGATTGCATTTCTGGAAGGCATCATTACGTTCATTTCACCATGCCTGCTTCCCATGTTGCCAATTTATATTTCCTATTTTGCCGGAGGTGGTGAGAGAAGCACCGGGAAAACACTGAAAGGTGCTTTCGGGTTTGTGGCAGGCTTTACAGTTGTTTTTGTGCTGCTTGGTGCATTAGCCGGAACAGTGGGAAGTGTTCTTCGGGAATACCAAACAGCGGTCAACTTGTTTTCGGGTTTGGTTGTGGTCTCTTTCGGACTGAACTATCTTGGTGTATTTAAGCTTACTCTGTTCAAGGGCAGTCAGTATTTGATGAATACAGATCATGGAGGCATTCTCTCCGCAGTGCTGTTCGGTGTGATATTTTCCATTGGCTGGACTCCCTGCGTCGGAGCCTTTCTGGGATCTGCACTGATGCTTGCCTCTCAGCAGGCACACGCTGCTGAAGGAATGTTGATGCTTCTGCTGTATTCGCTGGGACTGGGTATCCCTTTTATTTTCAGCGCCGTGCTCATCGACTATATGAAAGGTGCATTTCAATGGATTAAGAAAAATTATGGTATCATCAATACCATCAGCGGCATTTTTCTTGTTCTGATCGGTATTTTTATGGCAACAGGAACTATTGGACGGCTGCTTGGAATGCTCGGATAAGGAGATCAGCTATGAAAAATAAAAAAACATTTTTTATTATCTTTATCATCTTTTATTGCTTATGGTTGGAGCTGCAATTCTCTATCGTCAGCTGGGACAGAAGATTGTTCCGGAGCAGTTGGCAACACAGGACTCTCAAAAGGCAGAGGTAGACGAAACAGATGAAACACAGCAGAATACGAAAGCACCGGATTTTATCGTTTATGATGAAGAAGGTAATGAAGTCCATCTGACAGACTTTTTTGGAAAGCCAATCGTTCTGAATTTCTGGGCAAGCTGGTGTGGCCCATGTCAAATGGAAATGCCGGACTTTCATGAGAAATATCTGGAATTAGGTGAGAACGTCCAGTTTCTGATGATCAATATGACTGACGGTTCCAGGGAAACAGTAGAAGTTGCATCAGCGTTTATTGCTGAGCACGAATACACCTTCCAGGTGCTTTACGATACACAGTCAAATGCAGCCTCTGTCTATGGCATATCTTCGCTGCCGACAACCTTTTTTATTGATGAGGACGGATATGCTGTTGCCCAGGCAACTGGAGCTATTGGCGAGGAAACCTTACAGCGTGGAATTGATTTGGTTTCCGAGTAAATTGCCGGGATTTGACCTATTCCCCGGAAATGATGAAAGAAGGGGTAGTGGATATGTGCTGTTATTTTATGGTAGACACCTACATTGATAAAGAAAAAGGAAGGTTTCTCAATAGTTAAAAACATTGAAAGATATTTAACAACTGTTCAATTGTACCCATTCCCTTCTTTTGTTATGATATAGGCACAAAAGCTTTTGAATTTTATTTTGGAGAGTTTTGAAATGAAAATAGGGAATGTGATAAGAAAGTATAGAAAAGAAGCAGGTCTGACACAGGAGGAGATGGCGAATCGATTAGGGGTAACCACTCCGGCAGTGAATAAATGGGAGAATGGAATCTCCAATCCGGATATTGAACTGTTGGCGCCAATCGCCAGATTACTTCATATTTCGCTTGATACATTAATGTCATTTCATGAGGACCTTACACCGTCTGAAATTGGCGAGATCATTGGCCAGATGGACAAAATGCTGGAAACGGAAGGGTTTGATACGGTGTATGAGTGGGCTTGTGGAAAGATTAAGGAGTATCCAAACTGCAATATGCTGATCTGGCAAATAGCAGTCATGCTTGATGCCAACAGACTGATCGGTGGCTGCGATGAACCGGAAAAATATGACCGGCAGATCTATTCCTGGTATGAAATAGCCTTAGGTGATGACAATGAACAGATCAGACGCCATGCCGCAGATTCCTTGTTCGGATTTTATCTGAGGATAAAGAACTATGCAAAGGCCGAGGAGTATTTACAGTATTTCAATGACCATGATCCTATGAAACAGATCTATCAGGGAAGGCTGTATAAGGAGCATGGGAAAACGGATGAGGCCTGTGAAGCCTTTGAAAATGTATTGCTTTCCTCGTATCAGACTTTGAACTTCGCATTTTCTTTTATGACAACATTGGCGATTGAGGAAAATGATACGGAACATGCAAGGTTCCTGGCAGAAAAAATGGGAGCTTTAGCCGCTCTGTTTGAGATGGGAAAATATCATGAATGTTCGGCTATGCTTGATGTTGTGTTCGCTGAGAAAAACAGGGAAGCAACTTATCAGGTAGTGGAACAGCTGCTGAAAAATGTGGACAGTTTATGTGATTTTCAAAAGTCAAAGCTGTTTGAGCATATGAAGTTTAAGGATTCAGACAGCTCTTTTATCCAGGGACTCAAAGAGAAACTAAAGGATGGATTCAGGGAAGAATCCTACGAATATATGAGAGGCCACGAAGGGTGGGAGAAACTCTTGGGTTAGTTCTTATAAGGATGGAAAATGGCATCATTATTCCATCAACTGTAAGAAGTTCAAAGAGTACAAGGATTATATTGCAGCGATCACTTGTTGTGGTAATATCTCTCAGGATCATAATCTGGAAGGCTGCTGTGGGACAAAGATAGAAAGTAACTCCAAATGTTGTTTACAAAACGAATAGGAAAGGATGATATGATATATTTCATGCTGGTGCAAATTGTACCAGCAAAAAATAAATAAATTTAGCGATGAATATACATTCTGGACATATCCGGTTCACCATCTCCCTATACCATACACAAAAACTCCCATCCGTATCTCTCGTAAAAACATGAAAATCGTTTTCGATCACTCCCATTCCACCGACGATCTTGTCACCATCCATGCAAAGATACCAACCATATTCTGTTTTCTTGGCGAGATACGCTTCCATACATTCCAGATAAGCCTGTGTTGGAACTCCCCACTTGCTATGGAACCATTTGGCTGCATGATCTTTTAATTCTGGGCGTTGTCTTAAAGTGATATAAGAATAGCTTTCCATAATCCTCTTATGTTTCTTCACTGGTAATTTTTTTGATTGGCACCTGAATTTCTGTAAGCCATTCGCTTTCATCCTCTTTGTTCCAAACACCATCTATATAACTTTCCCGAATCGCCCCTGCAATCTCATATCCATGATCTTCCACATATCTTAGCACGCTTTCATAAGAAGCTGCCAAAGTATTATACGACCCCTTGTGAAATACAGATGCTGCCTGGATTTTCGGCATCGTTTTAAAATGGAGTTCACCGACATCATCCTTACATTTTGTCACTGATTCGCACAATTCCACCAGAATGTCTTCCTCTTTATAACTCGGTTCC
>JAEDFS010000073.1 GCA_016297895.1 Marvinbryantia sp. | reverse complement strand
TCCCTGATAGCTGCGCTGTCTGTCAGCAGCATAACCATACGGTCGATACCGAAACCGATTCCACCTGTAGGCGGCATACCGATCTCAAGTGCGTTGAGGAAGTCCTCATCGGTATGGTTCGCCTCTTCATCGCCGTTGGCAAACTGTTCTTCCTGTGCTGCAAAACGTTCTCTCTGGTCGATGGGGTCATTCAGCTCGGAGTAAGCATTTGCCATTTCCCAGCCGTTCATGAAGAATTCAAAACGCTCTACATACTCGGGATTTTCCGGTTTTTTCTTGGTCAGCGGAGAGATCTCGATGGGATGGTCCATAACGAAAGTAGGCTGAATCATGTGCTCTTCTGCGAATTCTTCGAAGAACAGGTTCAGGATATCGCCTTTCTTATGTCTCTCTTCATATTCTACATGATGCTCCTTTGCGGCAGCTCTTGCTTCTTCCAGGGTGTGGATCTCATTGAAATCTACTCCTGCGTATTTCCTGACTGCATCCACCATGGTGATTCTTTCAAAAGGTTTACCCAGATCCATCTCTACCCCGTTGTAAACGATTTTGGTAGTGCCAAGAACTTCCTGTGCCACATAACGGTACATGTTCTCGGTCAGATCCATCATGCCATTGTAATCGGTATATGCCTGATACAGCTCCATCAGAGTGAATTCCGGATTGTGTCTGGTATCCAGACCTTCATTACGGAATACACGGCCGATTTCATAGACTCTCTCCAGACCGCCTACAATCAGTCTCTTCAGATAAAGCTCCAGAGAAATACGAAGCTTCAGATCCTCATCCAGTGCATTGAAATGGGTCTCAAAGGGTCTTGCTGCTGCACCGCCTGCATTGGAAACCAGCATCGGAGTCTCCACCTCCATAAAGCCCTGACCATCCAGATATTTACGGATAGTGCTGATGATTCTGGAACGTTTGATAAAGGTGTCTTTTACCTCCGGATTCATGATGAGATCCACATACCTCTGACGATAACGAAGATCGGTATTCGTCAGACCATGGAATTTTTCCGGCAGGATCTGGAGACTCTTGGTGAGCAGAGTCACTTCGGATGCGTGAATGGAAATCTCTCCGGTCTTGGTTTTGAATACTTCGCCCTTCAGGCCCACGATATCTCCGATATCCAACTTCTTAAAGGCTTTATACTCCTCTTCGCCTACACTGTCTCTTGCAACATAGGACTGAATGTTTCCTTTCAGGTCCTGAATATTACAGAAAGAAGCCTTACCCATCACACGTTTGGACATCATACGTCCGGCCAATATGACAGTCTGTCCTTCCAGTTCCTCGAAACGGTCTTTCACATCCTGGCTGTGATGTGTTGTATCAAATTTTGTAATCTCATAGGGGTTTTTGCCGCTTTCCATAAGCTCTTCCAGCTTTTCACGGCGAACCTTTCTCAGCTGATTCTCATCCACTTCCTGTACATTCTTCTGAACGTTCTTTTCCTGTGCCACCTTGTTCTTCCTTTCCACACTCATTGTTGACCCCGGCTGACTCCGATGGTATTTTCAGTTGCTATTTACTCTTAAGATCTCTGAATTCCCAGAACTTTATATTTGCAGATTCCCACCTGAGTTTCTACTGCCACTTCGTCTCCGACCCTTGCACCCATCAATGCTTTTCCTACCGGAGATTCATTGGAAATCTTTCCCATCAGGCTGTTGGCCTCTGTGGAACCAACGATCTTATATTCAATCTCCTCTTCGAATTCTTCATCATATAATTTCACGGTGCATCCCACATTGATCTTATCCAGATCCACCTCGTCTTCAACTACTACTTCTGCATTTTTGAGAATTTTCTCGATTTCCTCAATTCTCGCTTCAATATCACGCTGTTCGTCTTTTGCTGCATCATATTCTGCATTCTCAGACAGGTCTCCCTGTTCTCTTGCTTCTTTTATCTTAGCGGCAACCTCTTTTCTGCGGTTTACCTTTAAATCATGCATTTCATCTTCCAGTGCCCGCAGACCTGCATAGGTCAGTAAATTCTTTTTTGCTTCCATAATAATCTTACACCTTTCCCAATAAACATTGATTCCATCGGTATTCCCAAAGGACATACTATCTAAAACAGTCAGAATATTATATATCACACGTCGGATATTGTCAAGAGATTCAGCATTTCTTCGAGCTGTTCCATCGTTTCGATCTCATTCACCCGTCTGCGAAGAGCTGCGCTGTGCGGATAGCCTGCAGTGTACCAGGCCACATGCTTTCGCATCTCACGGATTCCGGTATAAGCTCCCTTATATTGAAACTGAAGTCTGGCATGCCGTAAGATCATCTCACGCACTTCTTCTCTGTCCGGACGCCCCACCATTCTGCCTGTCTTATCATATTCCAAAAGGCTCTGAAATATCCACGGATTTCCCCTGCTGGCCCGGCCGATCATGATTCCGTCACATCCGGTCTCCTGAAACATTTCCTTCGCCGCCAAAGGCCCGTCCACATCTCCGTTTCCAATGACCGGTATAGACACGGCCTCCTTGACCTGACGGATGATATCCCAGTCTGCTTTTCCCGCATAATACTGCTCCCTGGTTCTTCCGTGAACGGCAATCGCTGCTGCTCCTGCATCCTCGATTCTTTTTGCCATCTCCACCGCATTCACATGGCCTTCATCAAAGCCTTTCCGGATCTTTACCGTCACGGGCTTTTGAATGGCTTTTGCCGTCTTTCTCACAATTTCTTCTGCAAGCTTCGGATTCTTCATCAGTGCCGAGCCCTCTCCGTTATTGACGACCTTGGGCACAGGGCACCCCATGTTCAGATCCAGGATATCAAATGGACGTTCCTCGATCTGCTTTGCCATCTCACTGATCAGATCCGGATCACTCCCGAAGAGCTGCAGAGAAACAGGATGCTCACTTTCTTCTATTCGCATCAGTTCCTCTGTATTTTTATTGTGGAAGGAGATAGCTTTTGCACTGACCATTTCCATACAGATCAGTCCCGCTCCCATTTCTTTGCACAGCAAACGAAAAGGCAGGTCCGTTACACCTGCCATCGGGGCCAGAACATATGGATTTTCCAGGGTCACATTTCCAATCTTCAAATTCATTCTGTCTTCTCCTGCAGAAAAAATACCCGGTAAAACAATTCCAGAGATTCCAGAAGTTCCCGTTTCGTTCTCTGGATCTCCCGAATCTTTAATACACTTCCGATCTCATCATAGCTGAAATCGTTTTCTTCCGCTTCCGTATGCAAATTCAGGTTTCCTTCTTCGTCAAACTCCAGGGTGAGGATTCCTCCCACATCCTGTACATACAATACACACATGATCTTCAGCTCATCCCGGACACTTTCCGGAAGCGCACTAAAATCCTCGTTCAGATAAAATCTCTGATTATACGCACTGGCTCCGCAGAGCACAACTTTCTCCTGATACATGTCTTCTCCTTATTATTCCGGCTTTTTATCTGACAAAATCTATCAGGCGGCATCACACATATCGGTAGATTCCCCGCACAGATACCTCTCCGGCAAATACCTTTGTCTGCGTGCCGTCCTCTTTTTCCACCAGAAGCTGGCCCAGATCATCGATTCCTCTTGCCACTCCGGTATATTCATTTCCGGGTTCTAATACCCGCACCGCCTGATCCTTATTGGCCAGGATCTTTTCATAATCCTGTCTGATACCGCAGAGGTTTCCATATTCCATAAAGCGCTCATAGCAGGTCTCAAATTCTTTCATCACTCCGCAGATGACGGCTGTACGGTCTACGGGTTTCCCCGTCTCCAGCAGAAGGGAGGTGGCGGTACCCTTTAGTTCCTCCGGAAACTCCGCCAGATTTACATTGATCCCGATCCCTATCACCACATAATCGATCTCTCCCTCTTTCATGGAGAGTTCTGTGAGGATTCCGGTCACTTTTTTTCCATTTACGACCACATCATTGGGCCATTTCAGCATGGCCGGCAGCCCTGTCACCTTCCGGATAGCTTCCGCCACTGCAAGACCTGCCGCAAGGGTCAGCATCGATGCCCGGTCCGGTGCAAGATCCGGTCTTAAGATCAGACTCATGGCAATGGCTGTTCCCGGGGGTGTCACCCAGCTTCGTCCTCTTCTGCCCTTTCCTCCCGACTGATAATCCGCCGTAACAAGCAGACCATGGACTCCACCGTCCCTGGCCAGTTTTTTGGCATATTCATTGGTGGAGTCCACAGTATCCAGATAAACTACATGTTTCCCTGCCCATTTCACATTCATTTGTGACAGGGTCTTTAAAATCTCCTGTTCCATCACCCGACATTACGCTCCCAAAGTTGCAGCCATCACTGCTTTGATGGTATGCATTCTGTTTTCCGCTTCCTGGAACACCTTTGACTGTTCGCTGCGGAACACTTCGTCGGTCACTTCCATCTCTGTCAGACCGAACCGTTTTCCCATTTCCTCCCCGATCTGTGTCTTCAGATCATGGAAGGATGGCAGACAGTGAAGGAAAATCGCTCCTCTCTTGCCGTTTGCCATGACTTCTTTTGTTACTTTATAAGGAGTCAGATCATGGATTCTCTCTTCCCACACTTCATCCGGCTCTCCCATGGAAACCCAGACATCCGTGCAGATGACATCTGCATCTTTTGTTCCTTCCATCACGTCTTCCGTCAGAGTAATGGTGGCACCGGATTCTTTTGCATATTCCAGGCACTGATCTACCAGTGCCTGATCCGGGAAATATTTCTTCGGAGCACATGCCACAAAATCCATTCCCATCTTCGCACAGGCGATCATATAGGAATTTCCCATGTTATAGCGGGCATCTCCCATGTAAACCAGTTTGATTCCTTTTAAGGTACCGAAGTTTTCCAGAATCGTCTGCATATCTGCCAGCATCTGCGTTGGATGATACTCATTGGTCAGCCCGTTCCACACCGGCACATCTGCATGTCTTGCCAGTTCTTCCACGATTTCCTGACCATATCCGCGGTACTCGATTCCCTCAAACATACTGCCAAGAACCTTTGCTGTATCTTCGATACTTTCTTTCTTTCCGATCTGTGAGCTCTTCGGATCCAGATAAGTGGTGCCCATTCCCAGATCATGAGCTGCCACTTCAAAAGAACAACGGGTTCTTGTGCTGGTCTTTTCAAAAATCAACGCCACATTTTTTCCTCTCAGAGTATCCACCGGCACTCCCTGCTTTTTCTTTTCTTTCAGTTCTGCTGCCAGATCAAGCAGATACCGGATTTCCTCCTGTGAGAAATCCTTCAGTGTTAAAAAGTCTCTTCCTTTTAAGTTTACCATGATGTCTTTTCCTCTCCTCGTTTTCTTCTCTTTCTATGACTCTTTTGCGATCTCTGCTGCTGCCTTGATCATTCCCGCCATATTCTGCATTTCAGATGGAATGATGATCTTGGTTGCCTGGCCATCTGCCACTCTTGTCATAGCTTCAAAGCTCTTTAACGCCAGAACACTGGCATCTGCCCCTGCTTCCTTCAGGAAACGGATTCCGTCTGCATTTGCCTGCTGCACCTTAAGAATCGCCTCCGCCTGGCCTTCTGCCTCACGGATCATCTTTTCCTTCTGTGCTTCCGCTTTCAGGATGGCAGACTGTTTTTCCGCTTCTGCATCCAGAATGATTGCCTCTTTCTTACCTTCTGCCTTCAGGATCGCAGACTTCTTTTCTCCTTCTGCCACCAGAATCGTCTCACGTCTTTCACGTTCTGCTTTCATCTGTTTTTCCATGGCTTCCTGAATGGCTGCCGGCGGAATGATATTCTTTAACTCCACGCGATTCACCTTGATTCCCCAGGGGTCCGTTGCAATATCCAGGGACGCACGCATCTTGGTATTGATCGTCTCTCTGGAAGTCAGCGTCTCATCCAGTTCCATATCACCGATGATGTTTCGAAGCGTAGTAGCAGTCAGATTTTCGATAGCCATGATCGGATTCTCTACTCCGTAAGCATACAGCTTCGGATCTGTGATCTGGAAAAATACTACCGTATCGATCTGCATGGTAACATTATCTTTTGTGATAACCGGCTGAGGTGCGAAGTCCACTACCTGCTCCTTCAGCAGCACTCTCTTTGCCACTCTGTCGATCACCGGAAGTTTAAAATGAATACCAACTCCCCAGGTTGCCTGATATCCGCCCAGGCGTTCAATGACCATCGCCTGTGCCTGAGGAACTACCTTGATACAGGATGCCAGTATCAATAACACAATTACGATCAACGGAATCATTGCAATAAAACCTTCCATATTCTCCACTCTCCTTTTTCATTTCATGCTCTATACACTTTTTCTTTTTACGATCAGTTTCACGCCCTCGACTGACAGCACCTCGACTGTCTCTCCTTTGGGAATGACAGTTTCCTTTTCTACTGCCCTTGCAGTCCACTCCATTCCTTTCAGCTGAACTTTCCCGCATGCACGGAGATTATCAATCTCCTCCGTCACGACTGCAATTTTCCCGGCAAGCTCATCCACATTTGTTTTTACCCGGTCTTTGTTGATGTATTTTACTGCAAAGGGGCGGGTAAAGACCAGAAGCAGAAAGGATACCGCAAGAAAAGCTCCGATCTGTATCCAGATATTTCCTCCCAGAAGATTTGCAGCAAATCCGGCTATGGTGCCTCCGGCAAACCAGATCGTGGTAAGGCCCATGGTCACAGCCTCGATCAACAGCAGTATTACAAATGCTATCAGCCAGTAATATGGCTCGATCTCCATAGTATTCCTCCTTTCCCATGGAAGCATGCATTATTTTCCTCAGTATAGCAGAGAATGCAAAAATGTACAAGAAAAAGAACCCTGCACAGGCAGGATTCCTTTTCTTGTAATATGGTTAATTGGTTGGTTGTTGGCATTAATAGAACTGATGATCTCCGATCTGTACTCCTTTTCCGCTTCCTGCGTTAAAGTACAGACATCCCGGAACGCTTCCTTCTCCGTTTAATGCAGCCAATGCCGCATCATAGCAATCGCTTGGTGCGCTTCCGATCACGGAATCCAGCCATCCGGAAGATGCCGGTGTAAACTGTCCGCTTTCATAGATCACGTCTCGAATGGTATTTGCAAAGGATCCGCTTGCCACACGGTTCATAACGACCTGGCCCACTGCGATTTTTCCTTCCATGCTCTGGTTGCCGGCTTCGCAGTAGATCAATGCTGCCAGAAGATCCACGTCATCTCCGCTTGCCTCTGCACCTGTACTCTCTGTCTCCGGATCAATGTATTCATCACCCGTCAGGCCATCATCGTAGCTGTCATCCTCAGAGGCTTCCACATATTCTTCTGTGTACTCCGTCTCAACATATTCCGTCTCCGGTATATACTCAGTCTCGGTGTATTCTGTCTCCGGTACATACTCGGTCTCGGTATATTCCGTCTCCG
>JAEDFS010000072.1 GCA_016297895.1 Marvinbryantia sp. | reverse complement strand
GTAGAAAAAAACAGGGAAAATGGCAGCGCAGTCTGCCCGTTTTTATAAGGGAGATAGATATGAAGAAGGGAAAAAAATATTTGCCGCTGGTTCTGGCAGCGTCACTTTGTTTTTCATTGCCTTTTGCCTCTGCAGTGACATGGAGAGCGGCAGCGGAAGAGGCTTATGAGGAGGAAACTGAAGGAGACGGGCATCAGGATGCATATTACGATGAGATCCAGTCCAATACCATAGAAGGATGGCCTCAGGGACCTCAGGTGGAAGCAGATGCGGCTATTGTCATCGATAATCAGACGGGGGCAGTGCTTTACAGTAAGAACGCAGATAAAAAAGAATACCCGGCCAGCATCACCAAAATCATGACGGTGCTGCTTGCACTGGAGAAGGGAAATCTCAGCGATACGGTTACATTTTCAGAAAATGCGGTGTACAGCATTGAATTCGGAAGTTCTCATCTGGGACTTACCGAAGGGGAAGAACTTACCATGGAACAGTGCCTGTACGGAATCATGATGGCTTCGGCCAATGAGATCTCCAATGCAGTAGCGGAGCACATTGCAGGTGATATCGATACCTTTGTGCAGATGATGAATGACAAAGCGGCAGAACTGGGATGTACCGGAACCCATTTTGTGAATGTGCACGGGCTGCATGATGAAAATCACTATGTGACAGCCCATGATATGGCACTGATCACCAGGGAAGCATTAAAAAATGAGAAATTCCGGGAGATCATCGGTACGGTAGAATATCATTATGATGAGACAAATCTGGTGGATGAAAAGCGGTATTTTATGAATCATCATAAGATGCTCTGGGAAGACGGCATGGTCTATGATGGATGTCTGGGCGGAAAGACCGGATATACGGATGAGGCATGGAATACCCTGGTTACTGCCGCCAGCCGGAATGGAATGGAATTGATCTGCGTGGTCTTACGTGTACCGGGACTTTACGAATCATATTATGAGACAAAGGATCTGCTGGATTACGGATATCAGAATTTTAAGGAGGCCTCCATATCCAGTGAAGGGTTCACCGGTGAGAATCTGGAGATCACGGGAATCGAAGATCAGCAGGAGCGGAATCAGATCCAAAATGCTGATTTTTCCAAGGCGCCCTTTGCACTGGCCAGGGAGACCGTGGTGACTATACCGCAGAGCGTGGATCCGGCATCCCTTTCCAGGACGATGAATTTTACGGACAGTACGCTGACCTATGCTTACAATGGACAGCCGCTTGGAACCTCCTCTTTTATGTATACCGGGCAGTGGGAGCCGGAGACGGAAGCGCAGCCTGTGACAGAGACGGCGGCGGAAACAGAGACCGAGACGGAAGCCGAAAAACAGGGAATAATAGAAAATATAAAAAAATTTGGAAATAGTATAGCCAATGGCGGAAATTTTCTTTATAATAAAACAGATGAGTTTATTAAAGGAAATACCATTGCCGCTGCTGTGATCGGTGCGGTGCTTCTGTTTATCTTTATTCCGCTTCTTCTGGTTGCGGTAAACCGGAATCGGAAATACAAAAAAATGATGGAATTGAGAGAACGGGAGCTGGAGCTTCGCCGTAAGCTGGAAGAAGAGATCGAAAAGAAATCTGCAGCTCAGGTAGAAGCAGAGCTTCGAGCAGAGGCTTTACAGAATCAATTGGAGGAGGAGAAGAAAAAGCGCCAGCTCCATGAAGAGGAAGTAAAGGAGATCGAAAGCGCAGCAGGATTTTATCTGGATGATGAAACGCCGGATGCAGAAAATGGTACACGGCATCAGGAGTCCTCAATGCCGGGGGAGCCGGAGGATGAATATATCGAAGTCCCTCTGGAAGAGGCGGAAAAGGACGGAAGGCTGTTCTGATGTGCTGTAAAATATAGAAAAAAGGGCCTTAAAATAAGAAAAAAACGGGGGAAGATGGAATGAACTGGGTAGCACCAATTAAAGATGAAGAAACACTGGAAAGATTTAAAAAAGCACTGCGTGAGGTGGATGATAAATACTATATTCTGTTTGAGATCGGTGTGGGAACCGGATTACAGCTTCAGGAGATTCTGAAATTCAAGAATAAAGACATCAGAGGAAAAGACAAAATCGAAGCAAGTATCGGAACGAAAAATATCAAGAGAACCTTTACGATTCCGGAAGACTTAAAGAAAATTATCACAGACTACACAGAAGGAAAGGATCCGGACGCATTCCTGATCCAGGGACATGCCAATTCACCGGCGGCACTGTCAAGAGAGCAGGCCTATCGTGTGTTCAAGAGTGTAGGAAAAGATCTGGGACTGAATTCCATCGGAGCTCAGACCATGAGAAAGACCTTTGCCTGGAGATATTATAAGAGCACAAATGATATCTATTATCTTCAGAATCTGCTGAATCATGCGTCACCTTCCATCACATACCGCTATATCGGTGAAAAGCCAAATGTGGAAGTGGTTCTGAAAAAGATGACACCGGAAGAGAATGAGAGAAGCCGTTATCTTCTTTATAAGGACGGGAACGGAAAGAAACGAATGGAAGAAGTCATCAATCTGTTCAAAGGTCTGGAGTCTGAACTGGACAATCCTACAAATAACGATGCATTTTACGGAAAAGTGGATTGCCTGCTGACGGAAGTGGAAGAACTGATCCGCAATTTCAAGAGTACAAAATAAGAGCGAATCATAAAAGAAGCGACAGAAAATAACCGGAACAAAGAGTCAGTTATTTTCTGTCGCTCCTTCTTTAGCCAGGTGTCTGCGGATCCGTTTCCGTTCCCGGAGAATCTCCTGGCGGCTGTAGATTGCCTGAGCCTGATCGTCATCAATGAGCTTCAATGTTTTCACACAGAAGAAGCCGCTGCCATCCTCCGTTTTTTTCAGGCGGATCTTTCCCTTGAGATAGCCGTGCTCCTCGCAGCAGGCCAGACAGATGTAATTCTTTCCGCCGCTTACGAACCAGCGGATCTTTTTCTTTGCATGCCTGCCGCAGAGATAACATCTGGTGGAGACCACTTTCCGATCCCGCATCAGCTCTGTCTTGGAAGAGAAGTCTTTGGACACAAACTTGCTGTAGGAAGGAAAACCGGGACGTTCCGGAAATACGGTATAGATCTCTTCCTTCCGTCTGTGAGGGGTAGAAAAGTAATCGATAGAAAAATAGGGGAGCACCTGACTGTCATCCATACAACGCATCACGGCAGAGGTATACCAGGCGTCAGAAAGCGCTTCATGAAAAGGTACATTTTTTTCCATATGAAGCATATCCACGGCATATTCCAGTGTCCTGCGGCTTTTTCCGTCTTCAAAGGAAAGGCTGAACAGCTTCTGGATATCGTAATACTTCAAGGGGAACGGAAAGAAATCCGGAACCTGGTGGAAACGCATATTCCGCTGAAGCTCCAGAAGATCGAGAGAACCCCAGGTACAGTAACGCACATCTTCTCCGCACCAGGTTCGAAAGCGTTCAATCACATCGGGAAACCGGTCGGAAGACTGCAGGGTCTTCTGTGAAATATGGATGATCTCACTTGTTTTTGGGTGCAGACGGGTATAGACCGTAGGACGAATAAATTCGTGAAAACGGCCAATCTCTTCCTTTTTCTCATTCAGTTTCAGGGCGCCGATCTCCAGAATCTCAAAGGGAAGATCGGGATGCTCCTTCTTTTTGCCGTCGGGGCACTGGTTCCATTCCAGATCAAATACAATGTAGTTCATAGCGTTCACCTGTCAGTTAGTATACACAAGGATTGGTTTTTCGTCAACTTGCATAGGGTTTTCGAAAAAGTTTCGTCAATGTGTTTAAACACTTTTTTGCAGTATACATCCATGAGCATATGTAACAAGGGATTTTCGGAAAATTTGGTGAATAGTGGTATGGCATGTTTTCGAAAAAACGTGTATACTTTTTTATAGCAACAGAGTTGCGTACTTATGGATAATTATTAGGAGGAAAGTAAAACATGGCAAGCTTATCACTGGAGCACATTTACAAAAGATATCCCAATGGATTTGAAGCAGTAAAAGATTTCAATCTTGAAATTGAAGATAAAGAGTTTATCATCTTCGTAGGACCGTCAGGTTGTGGTAAATCTACTACACTTCGTATGATCGCAGGTCTGGAAGAGATTTCTGAAGGTACTTTAAAGATCGGTGACAGAGTTGTAAACGATGTAGAACCGAAAGACAGAGATATCGCAATGGTATTCCAGAACTACGCTCTGTATCCTCATATGACAGTATATGATAACATGGCATTTGGTCTGAAACTGAGAAAAGTTCCGAAAGATCAGATCGATAAAATGGTAAAAGAAGCAGCTAAGATCCTTGACCTGGACAAGCTGCTGGATCGTAAACCGAAGGCTCTGTCCGGTGGTCAGAGACAGCGTGTTGCTATGGGACGTGCTATCGTTCGTGATCCGAAGGTATTCCTGATGGACGAGCCGCTGTCAAACCTGGATGCAAAACTTCGTGTTCAGATGCGTATTGAGATCTCCAAACTGCATCAGAGACTGGGCGCTACCATCATCTATGTAACACATGACCAGACCGAGGCTATGACACTTGGTACCAGAATCGTTGTTATGAAAGACGGTATCGTACAGCAGGTAGATTCTCCGCAGAATCTGTACAACAATCCGGGCAACCTGTTCGTAGCAGGATTCATCGGATCTCCGCAGATGAACTTCATGGACGCTGTTGTTAATGTAAAAGGCAATGATGTTGACCTTAAGGTTGGCAGCTTTAATATCAAACTTCCGGCAGCAAAGGCAAAAGCTCTGATCGATGGCGGTTATGCAGGAAAGACAGTTGTTATGGGTATCCGTCCGGAAGATGTACACGATGACGAAGCATTTATTGCACAGTCTCCGGATACTGTAATCGAGTCCACCATCAGAGTATATGAGCTTCTGGGTGCAGAAGTATTCCTGTACTTCGATCTGGAGAACTTCCCGATGACAGCTCGTGTAAATCCGACTACAACAGCAAGAACAGGCGATACTGTGAAATTTGCTCTGGATGCTAACAAGATCCATGTATTTGATAAGGAAACAGAGCTTACAATTACAAACTAGTTTTTATGTAGCGGGCCGCAAGGCTATGTATGGAGTTTAAAACAAAAGAGTTTTGGCGAAGTGCTTTTCAGTACTTCGCCATTTTTTTAGTAAAAAGCGGAAGAGGGTAAGGCTGTACTTGACAAATCGGAGATTTCGGCATAAGGTAATTCATAAGTAACGGTTAAAGCTGCAAGAAATGGAGAAGAATATGATTTCAGGACAGGTAATACAGACATCGATCGATGAACTGCGATCCATCACAAGAATTGATCTGTGTGTGACAGATATGGATGGAAATGCGGTGGCGTCTACGTTTTCGGAAGGGGAAGGACAGAAGGAAGCACTGCTTTTGTTCGGAGATTCCGCAGCGGACAGCCAGGTGGTTCAGGGATGCCATTTTTTTAAGATCAAAGAGGATCAGGTTCCGGAGTATATGCTGATTGCCAGGGGAAGCGGCGAAGATGTGTATATGGTTGGAAAGATCGCAGTGAGTCAGATTCAGAATCTGATCATTGCATACAAGGAACGATACGATAAGAACAGCTTTATTCAGAACGTTCTGCTGGACAATCTTTTGCTGGTGGATATCTATAACCGTGCAAAGAAGCTTCATGTGGAAGTGGAAGTGAAACGGGTAGTATATATTATTGAGACAAAACAGGAAAAGGACAGCAATGCACTGGAGATCGTCAAATCTCTGTTTGCTTCCAATACTAAAGATTTCATCACTGCGGTGGACGAGAAGAGCATTATCCTGGTAAAAGAGCTGAAGCCGGAAGATGGATATGAAGGGGTGGAGAGAACTGCAAAGATGCTGCTGGATATGCTGAACAGCGAGGCAATGTCTCAGGTAAGAGTGGCATACGGAACGATCATTGATGAGATCCGGTCCGTTTCCAAATCCTATAAAGAAGCGAAGATGGCCCTTGATGTGGGAAGGATCTTCTACGAGGAGAAAAGCATCGTGGCGTACAATACGCTGGGAATCGGACGGCTGATCTATCAGCTTCCGGTGCCGTTGTGTGAGATGTTCCTGGACGAAGTGTTCGGCGGAAAATTCCCGGAGGATCTGGATGAAGAAACGCTGATGACCATCAATAAGTTTTTTGAGAACAGCCTGAATGTATCGGAGACGTCCAGGCAGCTCTATATTCATCGTAATACGCTGGTGTACAGGCTGGAAAAGCTGCAGAAGAGCACCGGGCTGGATGTAAGGGTGTTTGAAGATGCTCTGACGTTTCGGATCGCACTGATGGTGGAAAACTATATGCGTTTTATGAAACGGGAAACAATATAGACCATTGAATTGAGACTACTTGGATGAGTGAGGAGAAAAGAATGATGAAATTATACGAAGGCGGAGCCTATCTGGTAAACGGAACAGAAATCGTGGAGGACAACAGGGATGCGCTGGCAGCAGCGGCTCAGAAGCTGGGAAGAGAACTTCCGGCAAAGGAAGAGGCTGCAAAAAACACCATCGCCTATGGAATTTTAAGAGACCACAATACATCCGGCAATATGGAGAAGCTGGAGATCAGATTTGACAAGCTGACATCCCACGATATCACATTTGTGGGAATTATTCAGACTGCCAGAGCATCAGGACTGGAGAAATTTCCGGTGCCCTATGTGCTGACCAACTGCCACAACAGTCTTTGTGCAGTGGGCGGAACCATCAATGAAGATGACCATATGTTTGGCCTGACCTGTGCGAAAAAATACGGCGGAGTCTATGTGCCCCCTCATCAGGCAGTGATCCACCAGTTTGCAAGAGAGATGCTGGCCGGAGGTGGAAAAATGATCCTCGGATCCGATTCCCACACCCGTTATGGAGCTCTGGGTACCATGGCTATGGGAGAGGGCGGACCGGAGCTGGTAAAACAGCTTCTTTCCAAGACCTATGATATTAAAATGCCGGGCATCGTAGGTGTATATCTGACCGGAAAACCGGAAAAGGGAGTAGGTCCCCAGGACGTGGCACTGGCGATCATCGGTGCGGTATTTGCAAACGGCTATGTCAATAATAAAGTGATGGAGTTCGTAGGACCGGGAGTGGAAAACTTAAGTGCAGATTTCCGAATCGGAATTGATGTCATGACAACAGAGACCACCTGCCTGTCTTCTATCTGGAAAACAGATTCGGTGATTAAAGAGTTTTATGAGATCCACAAACGTCCGGAAGATTTTAAAGAGCTGGCACCGGGAGAGGTGGCATATTACGATGGAATGATCTATGTGGATCTGTCAAAGATCAGGCCTATGATCGCAATGCCGTTCCATCCCAGCAATACTTATACCATTGAGGAGCTGAATGCAAATCTTACGGACATCCTTCTGGATGTGGAAAAGCGTGCACTGGTCAGCCTGGACGGGGCTGTGGACTTCACCCTCAGGGATAAGGTGAGAAACGGAAAGCTTTATGTGGATCAGGGAATCATCGCAGGCTGTGCCGGCGGCGGATTTGAAAATATCTGTGCAGCTGCGGATATTCTGAAGGGAGCTTCCATCGGATCAGATGAGTTTACCTTAAGTATTTATCCGGCAAGTAC
>JAEDFS010000025.1 GCA_016297895.1 Marvinbryantia sp. | reverse complement strand
TTAGTGCAATTTGACTGTTTTACGAAGGAAGCGCAGGATACATGAAGACAATCATAGAGGATATGACAGAAAAGATCAATAAACAGGGCATGGAACGGGCAGGGGAGATCTTAAAAAACGGAGGGCTGGTGGCATTCCCTACGGAGACAGTATACGGACTGGGAGCCAATGCGCTGGATGAGACAGCTTCAGCGAAGATCTATGCGGCGAAGGGGCGGCCTTCGGACAATCCGCTGATCGTACACATTGCCAGAATGGAAGATCTGTATACCATTGCCAGGGAAGTTCCGGAAAAAGCAAAGCTGCTGGCAGAAAAATTCTGGCCGGGTCCTCTTA
This sequence comes from Marvinbryantia sp., assembly GCA_016297895.1. Lineage (GTDB taxonomy): Bacteria > Bacillota > Clostridia > Lachnospirales > Lachnospiraceae > Marvinbryantia. The sequence continues at coordinate 28,617 of JAEDFS010000025.1, read as the reverse complement.
CCATGATCTTTCCGAAAAAACCGGTCGTTCCCTACGGTACCACCGGAGGACTTGATACGGTGGCGGTACGGATGCCAAACCATCAGGTGGCACTGGAACTGATCCGAAGCGGAGGCGGATTTATCGCAGCCCCAAGTGCCAATACATCGGGGAGACCCAGTCCTACGAAAGCATCCCATGTGGAAGAAGACATGGGGGGCAGGATTGATATGATCATTGACGGAGGAGAAGTGGGAATCGGTGTGGAGTCTACTATTGTGGATCTGAGCGGAGATACGCCGGTGATCCTGCGGCCGGGATATATCAATCAGGCGATGCTGGAAGAAGTGGTGGGAGCCGTAGATGTGGATCCGACGCTGCTTCGGACAGACTGCAAAGAGAGGCCAAAGGCACCCGGTATGAGATATAAGCATTATGCGCCCAAGGCGGATATGACCATTGTGGAGGGGGCTCAGGAGAAGGTGATCGCCGGGATCAATGACAGGATCCGGAGTGCACTGGAAAAGGGAGAATTGCCGGGGATCATTGCTTCGGATGAGACGGCGGACAGATATCCTGAGGGAGTGGTGAAGTCCATCGGAAGCAGGAAGGATGAACTCAGTATTTCCAGGCATCTCTATAGTGTGCTGAGAGAGTTTGACGAGCTGAATGTGAGTGTGATCTATTCAGAGGCCTTTGATACGCCCAATCTGGGACAGGCTATTATGAACCGGCTGATCAAGGCAGCAGGACATCAGATTATTAAAGTATAGAGGGAATGTTATGAAGAAATACGATAAAGTTCTTTTTGTCAGTCACAGTGATACCTGCAGGGGTCCTATGGCAGAAGCAATCATGCAGAATAAGGTACTTCTGGAGGATATTCTCATTGATTCCAAGGGGATGATCGTGTTGTTTCCGGAACCGGTGAACCAGAAGGCGGAGGAAATACTGAATCGGAATGATCTGACGATGAAAGAGCATGAGGCAGTTCAGTTTACCCGGGATGACTTTGATGAGCGGACGCTGATTCTTGTGATGGAAAAAGGACAGGCGGACAAGATCAGAGAGGAATACCGGGATGCAGTGAAAAACCTCTATCTGGTCACGGAATACAGCGGAAGCGAAGATGGTGATATTTATAATCCCATCGGAGGAGACCTGGAAGAGTATGGAAAATGTTTTCAGATATTAAAAAATGAGATCACACATATTGTGGAAAGATTAATGAGTGAGGAGGAACAGATATGTTAGCGATTGCATGTGATCATGGCGGCTATGAGCTGAAAAAAGAGATCTTAAAGCATCTGGACAAGAGAGGAATTGCTTACAGGGATTTCGGATGTGACAGCACCGAGGCAGTGGATTATCCCATTTATGCCAGAAAGGTGACGGATGCGATTACAGGTGGAGAATGTGAGAGGGGAATCCTGATCTGCGGAACCGGAATCGGGATCTCTATTGCAGCAAATAAAGTAAAGGGAATCCGGGCGGCACTCTGCACCGACTGTTTTACTGCGGAAGCCACAAGGCAGCATAACGATGCCAATATTCTTGCACTGGGAGGAAGAGTCGTGGGTCCGGGACTGGCCCTGAAGATCGTGGATACCTTCCTGGATACACCGTTTTCCAATGCGGAGAGACATAAACACAGAATCGAACTGATCGAGCAGTAAAGATACGGCATAAAAAACGTAACAAAGACAAAAATAAAACGGAGGACAAAAGAATGTCAGTGGTAAAAGTAATGGATCACCCGTTAATTCAGCATAAGATCGGAATCATCCGCCGTACGGAGACCGGTTCCAAGGATTTCCGTCAGATGATCAGTGAGATCGCCATGCTGATGTGTTATGAAGCAACCAGGGAACTGAAGCTGGAGGATGTGGAGATCGAGACTCCGATCTGCAAAACCACCGTTAAGCAGCTTCAGGGAAAGAAGCTGGCAGTGGTGCCTATTCTGCGTGCAGGACTTGGCATGGTGGAAGGAATGCTGAATATCATTCCTGCGGCAAAGGTAGGGCATATCGGTCTTTATCGTGATCCTGAGACCTTAAATCCGGTGGAATATTTCTGCAAGCTTCCGGCTGACTGCAGCGAACGCGAGGTCTATGTGGTGGATCCCATGCTGGCGACCGGAGGATCTGCTACAGCAGCGATTCAGATGCTGAAAGAAAAAGGCGTGAGAAATATCCATTTTATGTGTATCATTGCTGCACCGGAAGGAATCGCAAAGATGCAGGAGGTACATCCGGATGTAGATATTTATATCGGTGCAAAGGATGAACATTTAAATGATCACGGTTATATCGTGCCCGGACTGGGAGATGCGGGAGACCGTATTTTCGGAACAAAATAAAGGAGGAAGCCGAAGATGGGAAAACGGGAAGACTATATTTCCTGGGATGAATATTTCATGGGAGTAGCGAAGCTGTCAGGGATGCGTTCGAAAGATCCCAATACACAGGTGGGAGCCTGCATTGTCAGCTCCGATAATAAGATTTTGTCTATGGGATATAACGGATTTCCCATCGGCTGTTCTGATGATGAATTTTCCTGGTCGAGAGAGGCAGAAGGGCTGGACAGCAAGTATCTGTACAGTACTCACAGCGAGCTGAATGCGATCCTGAATTACCGGGGCGGAAGCCTGGACGGGGCAATTCTCTACGTATCCCTGTTTCCGTGCAATGAGTGCGCAAAAGCAATCATTCAGGCGGGAATCCGGGAAGTGGTCTATGACAGTGATAAATATGGAGACACGGTAAGCACGCAGGCATCAAAGAGGATGCTGTCGACAGCCGGGGTGAAATTCAGAAAATACGAGAGCACAGGGCGAAAAGTGGAAATTGACCTGTAGAAAGGAAAACAGGGCCGGTGTGGGGACGATCGTTCCGATATCGGCCTTTTTTAAAGGAGAACAGAATGTCAGTTTATTATGATGGCAATAAGAAAATTTTCGGTCTGCATACGAAAAACACTTCTTATCTGATCGGAATCACTCCGGAAGGATATGTGGGACACATTTACTATGGAGACAGACTTCAGAAAGAGACGGAAGCCTACTTACTCAGGACGGAGGAAGCACCCTATACGCCGTCTGTCAATAAAAGGGAAAAATCTTCATTTCTTGACTTTTTTCCAATGGAGTTCCCCACCGGAGGAGTAGGGGATTATCGGGAAAGCTGTCTGAATATTCGAAATGAAGATGGCTGTATGGGATGTGAACTGTTTTATGAAGGCCATGAGATCTTTGGCGGGAAAAAGAAGCTGGAGGGACTGCCGGCGTCTTTTGGCGCCGAAGAACAGGTGCAGACGCTGGAGCTTATCTGCAAAGATCCGGTCCTGGGACTGAAGGTGATTCTGTCCTATTCTGCATTTGAAGAGGAAGATATCATTGCCAGAAGTGTTCAGGTGGTGAACGAGGGAACACAGAAGCTGAAGATCGAGAAAGTATACAGTGCCTGCCTGGACATGGACAATGAGAGTTTTGAAATGCTGTCTCTTCACGGATCCTGGGCAAGAGAACGCCATATTCAGCAGGGAGAGCTTCGCTATGGAAAACAGATGGTCTCCTCTGCCAGAGGTGAATCAAGCCATCAGGAACATCCCTTCCTTGCACTGGTGACTCCGGGAACCGGTCAGCAGCAGGGAAAAGTCTATGCCATGAATTTTGTGTATTCCGGCAACTTTATTGCACAGGCAGAGCGGACTCAGTTTGATATGGTCCGGATGGTCATGGGAATCCATCAGGAGGAATTTTGCTGGAACTTAAAGCCGGGAGAGGCATTTCAGGCACCGGAAGTGATCCTGACCTATTCCGGTCAGGGACTGGGAAAGATGACCAGAAGCTTTCATGATTTCTACCGGAATCATATGATAAGAAGTCCTTATAATCATAAAAAACGGCCGATCCTGATCAATAACTGGGAAGCGACCTACTTTGATTTTAATACGGAAAAACTGCTGGATATTGCCGGAGAGGCGAAAAAAGACGGGATCGAAATGCTGGTCATGGATGATGGCTGGTTTGGAAAACGGAACCTGGACGACAGCTCGCTGGGCGACTGGCAGGTAAATGAGACCAAGATCACCGGCGGATTGAAGGCACTGGTGGAGAAAGTAAATGAGATCGGTCTGGAATTCGGAATCTGGTTTGAACCGGAAATGATTTCCCCGGATTCGGAACTGTATCGGCAGCATCCGGATTGGGCTATTCAGATTCGGGGCAGAGAGGCAACTCAGAGCCGCTGCCAGTATGTGCTGGATCTGTCCCGGCCGGAAGTATTGGAATATGTATATGACTGTGTGGCAAAGATCCTTCACAGTGCCAACATCGTCTATGTGAAATGGGATATGAACCGACAGCTGTCAGACCTTGGAAGTTCCTGGCTTGACAGGGAAAGCCAGGGAGAACTGTTCCATCGCTATGTGCTGGGTGTCTACGCCCTGCAGGAGCGTCTGGTGAGCGAATTTCCGGATCTGCTTCTGGAGAACTGCTCAGGAGGCGGTGCACGGTTTGATCCGGGAATGCTGTACTACAGTCCCCAGATCTGGTGCTCCGATGATGCGGATGCCATAGAGCGTCTGGTCATCCAGGAGGGAACCTCTCTTGTCTATCCTCTGTCAACGATGGGCGCCCATGTAAGTGACTGCCCCAATCATTCGGTGGGAAGAGTTACACCCTTTGAGACAAGAGGCCATGTGGCACTTGCGGGAACCTTCGGATATGAGCTGGATATCACAAAAATTCCGGCAGAAGACCGGAAACTGATCCCGGAACAGACCAGGATGTATCATAAGTATCATGAGTTGATCCGGGAAGGCGATTATTACCGTATTGCATCTTACCGGGAAAATCATCTCTATGACTGCTGGGCAGTAGCTTCCAAAGACAAAAAAGAAGTGCTGGTGACCTATGTGCAGGTGCTGGGTGTGCCTAACAGCCACAGCCGGAAGCTGTATCTTCAGGGATTTGATCCGGAAGGAGTGTATCGCCTGGAGGATACGGAGGAACGGTATACGGGAGAAATGCTGATGAAGGCCGGTTTTCTGATGAGAGGATTCTGGGGAGACTTTAAGAGCCGACTGTATCATTTTATAAGAGAAGCATAATACATAAAAAGAGGAACTGCCATTTACGGACAGTTCCTTTTTAACAGGTCTTTTTCTTCTGCTTCATCAATATATGCGGTCAGTTCCCCGAATCTTCCGCTGTAGATGATCTGAAGAAGATCATTTAACTGGTGAAGGGAAAGAAGAAGCAGTTCTTCCGAGATCAGATCCTGGGTACGGGCATCAGCCAGTTCGTCCAGATCCACCACCTTGACAGTGCCGCCCGGGTAGACCAGCACGTCAGCCAGAAGATCAATGGTCACATAAGAGTCATGTTCCGGGTGATATTCGTAGGTGATAATATCACAGTACCAGCAGATAAACTGATTGTCGTGGTCATAAAACTTGCTTACTTTGATCCCTTTGTCCCAGAAAAAGGCAGATAATCCATGATCCAGTGTTTTTTTGGGGCGGATCGTGTCCCATTTCGTGACAAGGATGTCTTTTTCACGGCGGAGAACGACGTCATTTTTCAACAGGATATATTCCGGGGGAATCAGTCGTTTGCGATACAGAGTGGGGGAATTCATAGCATCAGTCTCCTTTTATGCTAATAGAAAAGAGCGCTGCAAAGAATGTGATTTGCAGCAGCTCTTTTTTAAGTTAACCCATTACAACAGTCACAGAGCATTCTTTTTTGCCTTCTGCAGGCGGAATGATATTACCTTCCACATCCACGCCGTCAACGGTCATGGAGACAACACCTTTTTCCACATGATTCGGGTTCTGAACGTCAATGTGATAGATCACGCCGCGATATTCACGGGTGACTTTGAATCCATCCAGATCAGAAGGAATACAGGGATCTACCTGAAGTCCCGCATAATCCGGCCGGATACCCAGAATGTACTGGGATACGTTCACGAACGTCCATGCAGCAGTACCGGTCAGCCAGCTGTTCTTGGCCTCCCCGTGGCGCACCGCATCTGCACCGGCGATCATCTGAGAGTATACATAAGGCTCTGTGCGGTGGATCTCGCTGATATCCTCAATGTAAGAGGGGCAGGTTCTGGAGTATACCTGGAATGCACGGTTTCCGCGGCCGATCACGGTCTCTGCAATGGAGATCCAGGGATTGTTGTGGCAGAAGATTCCGGCATTTTCCTTGTATCCTGGCGGATAGGAAGAAATCTCACCAAGGTTTACATAGTAACGTGTATAGGCAGGCTGCAGCAGCATGATGCCGTATTTGGTATCCAGATATTTTTCTACGGAATCCAGTGCCTTCTTTGCTTCGCCGGTCTCGGTACCGATGCCTGCAATGACACAGAAGCCCTGCGGTTCAATGAAGATCTTTCCTTCTTCACATTCTTTGGAACCAACCTTGTCGCCGAATGCATCGTAGGCGCGCAGGAACCAGTCGCCGTCCCAGCCTGCATCCAGAACAGCCTTTTCCATAGCCTCTACTTCTTTCAAGGCAGCTTCCTTCATATCTTCTTTTCCCATCAGTCCGCAGATCTGGGCAAACTCACGACCGTATTTAACAAACATACCGGCAATGAATACAGATTCTGCTACCGGGCCCTCGCTGGGACCAAAGGTCTGGAAGGATTCGCCGGGCACTTCAGAGAAGCAGTTCAGGTTCAGGCAGTCATTCCAGTCGGCACGTCCGATCAGAGGAAGGTTGTGAGGTCCTTTGTGCTCCACAATATAAGTAAAGGAACGGTTCAGATGCTCAAAGAGTGTCTGAGCCTTGCTTTCATCATTGTCAAAGGGAACCATTTCATTCAGAATGCTCAGGTCTCCGGTCTCACGGATATAAGCACCGGTTCCGGCAATCAGCCACAGCGGGTCATCGTTGAAGCCGCTTCCGATATCGGAATTGCCCTTCTTGGTCAACGGCTGATACTGATGGTAAGCACTGCCGTCTTCAAACTGAGTGGAAGCGATATCGATGATACGTTCTCTTGCGCGTTCCGGAATCAGATGTACGAATCCAAGAAGGTCCTGACAGGAATCGCGGAATCCCATACCTCTTCCGGTTCCGGATTCATAGTAGGAAGCGGAACGGGACATATTAAAGGTTACCATACACTGATACTGATGCCAGATGTTTACCATACGGTTCAGCTTTTCATCAGAAGATTCAATAGTGTATTTGGACAGCAGTCTGTTCCAGTGTGCTTCCAGATCAGCCAGAGCTTTGTCTACCTGTTCATCGGTGCGGTATTTTGCCAGCAGTTCATGAGCCGGTTTTTTATTGATCACGCCGGGAGCTTCCCATTTCTGATCCACCGGATTCTCCAGATAACCCAGAACAAAGATATAGGATTTCTCCTCGCCCGGCTGCAGGGTCAGGTTGATCTGATGAGAACCTACCGGAGACCATCCGCTGGCTACGGAATTGCCTGCTTTTCCGGCTGTGACAACAGCGGGAGCAGCGGGAGTGCCGTAAGCACCAAGGAAAGTATCACGATCTGTATCAAATCCGTCGATGTGAGCATTTACGGAATAAACAGCATAGTGATTGCGGCGTTCCCGGTATTCTGTCTTGTGATAAATATCGGAACCGATAATCTCTACTTCTCCGATGCTTAAGTTACGCTGGAAGTTGGTCATGTCATCCATGGCGTTCCACAGACAGAATTCGATATAGGAGAATAAGGAGATATCCTTTGGAGCATCCGTATTGTTTTTCAGAACGATACGGTTCACTTCACAGGTGTCATTGGCAGGAACAAAGGCCAGCAGAGTGGCTTCCAGACCGTTTTTGGTGGAGTGGAAGGTGGAGTATCCCATGCCATGACGGCATTCGTAAGAGTCCAGTTCCGTTTTGGTGGGCTGCCATCCGGGATTCCAGATGGTGTCGCCATCTTTGATAAAATAATATTTTCCGTTGGCATCTGCAGGAATATCATTATAACGATAGCGGGTGATGCGCAGAAGCTTGGCATCCTTGTAGAAGCTGTAGCCGCCGCAGGTGTTGGACACCAGAGAGAAGAAATCATTGCTTCCCAGATAGTTGATCCAGGGGAGCGGGGTTTTGGGCGTGGTGATCACATACTCTTTGTGTGCGTCATCAAAAAATCCAAATTTCATAGGTACCTCCATATAATAATTAGATGATTAAGAAAACGATTAAGTTATGATAAAAACAGTTAAAAATATCTTAGGATAAGTATATTATATTGGTTCTTGAAAAGCAACAGAAAAATAAGAACAGAAAAGAAGAAAATATGCACAAAAAAACTGGATATATATAGTTGAAATAGACGAAATGACGAAGGAAAGGAAAAAGCTTGTTGACAATATTCGGAGAAAGAAACATAATAGAGATACTAAAACGATTAAGTAAAATGCAGAAAATATCGCCGGAGGAGATAAAAATGGTATCGTTAAAAGACATTTCACAAAAGTGCGGAGTGTCGATAGCGACGGTCAGCAAAGCTCTGAACAATCAAATGGATATCAGCGATGAGACAAAAAAGATGGTTCGAAGGGTTGCAGATGAAATGGGGTATTATCCGAATGCCTCGGCAAGAGCGCTTCGCACACGTCACAGCAATACGATCGGAGTTCTGTTCGTAGATGAAGCCAGAAGTGGGCTGACACATGATTTCTTCTCCAATGTACTGGATGCTTTTAAAGTCACTGCAGAGGAGAAAGGTTATGACATCCTCTTTATTAACCGGAAGATCGGGAACCGGGCCACGACTTATCTGGAGCACTGCCGCTACAGAGGGGTGGACGGGGTAGTGATGGCCTGTATCAATTTCCAGGATGAGGAGATTCGGGAACTGGTCATGAGTGAGATCCCGGTAGTGACCATCGACTATACTTTTGAAGGAAAAATGGCGGTGGTATCTGATAATGTACAGGGAATGAGGGATCTGACCAACTATGTATATCAGATGGGACATCGGAAGATCGCTTATATCCATGGGACAGATTCTTCGGTTACCAGAAGCCGTATGGGCAGCTTTTACCGGACGCTGGAGGAGCTGGGGGTCTCTGTTCCGGATGAATATGTAAAAAACGGAGCCTACAGAGATACGGTGTCTGCGGCAGAACGGACCAAAGAGCTGCTGGAACTTAAAAACCGGCCGACCTGTATTATTTATCCCGATGATTTTGCGGCCATGGGAGGAATGGGAATGATCCGGTCTATGGGACTTCGGATCCCGGAGGACGTTTCCGTTGCAGGATATGACGGAATCCTTCTGGCCAAAGCCATGATGCCGGAGCTTACGACTCTGAGTCAGGATACAGAGAAGATCGGTTCTACGGCGGCGGAGAAGCTGATCAGCATGATCGAACGGCCGAAGACCACGATTCCGGTACGGACAGTGATTCCGGGGCATGTACTGGAAGGACAGTCCGTGAGAAAGATTGGATAAGTGAAAAAAGAAGACGGATGCTGCAGAGTAAAGCGGTTTCATGGAAAACGGTTTTGCTCTGCAGCATTTTTTAGCCCGTGGGACCTTGGCTCATGTGGGCCTGGATTTGGTACCCTGGCATCTTTTAAGTTACAGTGCACAAAGAAAATCAGGGGAAAATAGGTAGAATGACAAAATTGCAATCTGTGCAAAGAAAAGGCTTGATAAAAGGAAAAGAATCATTTAAAGTCAGATTTTATAATAAACACACGTGGAGGATTCAGATATGAGCGAAGTAAAAATAATTGGAGCAGCAGTACCGAATGTTCCCTGGCAGGACAGACATTCTGAAGAAAAATCCGGTCTTCCGGTATGGAGATACAGTGAAAACCCCATCATCGGAAGAAATCCTGCAGAAGGGGTAGCGCGCATCTTTAACAGTGCGGTCATGCCTTATAACGGAGAGTTTATCGGCGTATTCCGCGGGGAGCAGACCAACGGGATCCCGTACATTTACCTTGGAAGAAGCAAGGATGCGATCCACTGGGAGTTTGAAAAAGAGAAGATCCGTTTTCAGGATGAAGACGGCAATGAGTTTATGCCGAGATATGCATATGATCCGAGACTGGTGAAGGTAGAGGATACCTACTATATTATCTGGTGCCAGGACTTTTACGGGGCTGCCATCGGCATGGCAAAGACACAGGATTTTAAGACCTTCACAAGAGTGGAAAATCCGTTCCTGCCATTTAACAGAAATGCAGTATTGTTCCCGAGAAAGGTAAACGGAAAATTCATGATGCTCTCAAGACCAAGTGACAGCGGACATACGCCTTTCGGTGATATTTTTATTTCAGAAAGTCCGGATATGGAATACTGGGGACACCATCGTCATGTCATGGGAAAAGGCACGGAATGGTGGGAGAATGTAAAGATCGGCGGAGGTGCAGCACCGATCGAGACAACGGAAGGATGGCTTCTGTTCTATCATGGAGTGACCGGCACCTGCAACGGTTATGTATACAGCATTGGCGGAGCAATTCTGGATATCGACGATCCGTCTGTGGTGAAATACCGTTGTGAGACATTCCTGCTGACACCGGAGAAATGGTATGAGGAGCAGGGATTTGTGCCCAATGTGACCTTCCCCTGTGCAACGATCCATGATGCCGAGAGCGGAAAGATCGCCATCTATTACGGTTGTGCCGATACCTATGTGGGACTGGCGTTTACCACAGTGGAGGAAGTGGTTTCCTATATAAAAGAACACAGCGTGGTAACCACAGAAGATACGGAGATCGGAAGGAGATAAGCATGAAAGTTTTGCCGAATCATGAAAAACTGATCTACTGCGGAAGAATCGACTGGGAGGAGCCTTGCGCCCCGGTGTTCGTGTATCCGTGTACTTACGTAAAGATGCGCTTTACCGGAAATACGCTGCGGATCCATGTGAAAAATAAAAATCTGTGGTGGGATAATTACGCCGGCTGCATTCTGGACGGCGTGCAGTCTTCCCTTCCTCTTCCGCTGGAAGGAGAAGCGGTTCTGGAGGTTCCTGTAAATGATACAGAGAACGGAGAACATGACCTCCTGTTTTTTAAACGGCAGGACGCCTGTCATGAGATGACGCTCCTGGACTTTGAATTGGAAGAAGGGGCAAAGGTACTGGATTGTCCCCCTGAGCCGGAACGGAAAATTGAAGTGTACGGAGATTCCGTATCCGCCGGGGAAGTGTCGGAGGCCATTGACTATGTGGGAAAGGAAGATCCGGAGCATCACGGACAGTTTTCCAACGGATGGTATTCTTATGCCTGGATGACAGCAAGAAAGCTTCATGCTCAGATCCATGATACAGCGCAGGGAGGAATCGCTCTGATGGATCATACCGGTTATTTCTGCGAACCGGAGGCGGACGGTATGGAGACAGCATGGAATCGTCTTCATTATAATCCGCTGCTGGGCGATACGACGCCCTGGGATTTTTCCGGATATACTCCCCAGGTCGTTATCGTTGCGATCGGTCAGAATGACGGCCATCCGGAGGATTACATGAAAGAGGATGAGCATTCGGAAAAAGCGGCTGTCTGGAAAGAACACTATAAGTCATTCCTTCATAAACTCAGGGAAACCTATCCGAAAGCAAAGATCGTCTGCTGTATGACACTGCTGAATCATGATCCGGCATGGGATCGGGCCATCGGACAAGTGGTGGAAGAAATGGGAGACGATGATATTACCCAGTATCTCTTTAAACGAAACGGAAAAGGTACACCGGGCCATTTGCGGATCCCGGAGGCGGAAGAGATGGCGGATGAGCTTGCTGCATATATTGAAACACTTGATGTGGAAGGCTGGGAACACAGCGGCTGTACGGATCAGGTTTCAGAATAAGCTTCCGTTCCCCGGGCGCCTTGACAAATCCGGGCTTTTAGAATAGAATATGCTGATGAAAGAACAGTAATGACGGGCGATATATCAGCTTAGGGAAAGTGGGAGAATTATGGCAAAGGATAAGAAATTAGTAGAAGCGATCACTTCTATGGAAGAAGATTTCGCACAGTGGTATACAGATGTGGTAAAAAAAGCAGAACTGATCGATTATACCAGCGTAAAGGGATGCATGGTGATCAAGCCGGCAGGATATGCCATCTGGGAAAATATTCAGCATGAGCTGGACAGAAGATTTAAGGAGACCGGCGTGGAAAACGTGTATCTTCCGATGTTTATTCCGGAGAGTCTTCTTCAGAAGGAGAAGGATCATGTGGAAGGATTTGCGCCGGAGGTGGCATGGGTCACTCATGGCGGACTGGAGCCGCTGCAGGAGAGAATGTGTGTCAGACCTACATCAGAGACCTTGTTCTGTGATTTTTATGCAAATGATATCCATTCTTACCGTGATCTTCCGAAGGTCTATAATCAGTGGTGTTCGGTGGTAAGATGGGAGAAGACCACAAGACCGTTCCTCCGTTCCAGGGAGTTCCTGTGGCAGGAAGGCCATACGGCACATGCAACTGCAGAAGAAGCGGAAGAAAGAACCATTCAGATGCTGAATGTGTATGCGAATTTCTGTGAAGAAGTGCTGGCGATCCCGGTAGTCAAAGGACGCAAGACAGATAAGGAAAAATTCGCAGGTGCGGAAGCGACCTACACCATCGAATCTCTGATGCATGACGGTAAGGCTCTTCAGTCCGGTACCAGTCACAATTTCGGTGATGGATTTGCCAAAGCCTTTGGAATCACTTTTGCAGATAAGGATAATACTTTAAAATATGTGCATCAGACTTCCTGGGGAATGACCACTCGTATGATTGGTGCTATCATTATGGTGCACGGGGACAACAGCGGACTGGTTCTGCCGCCGAGGATCGCACCCACACAGGTGATGGTGATCCCCATCCAGCAGCAGAAAGAAGGAGTACTGGATAAGGCGCAGGAAGTGAAGGAATCTCTGGCAAAAGCAGGACTTCGTGTAAAACTGGATGATGCTGACAGAAGTCCGGGATGGAAATTCTCAGAGCAGGAGATGAGAGGAATTCCGGTAAGAGTAGAACTGGGTCCCAAGGATATCGCAGCAGGCCAGGCAGTGATCGTTCGCCGCGATACCAGAGAGAAGATCATCGCACCGATCGAAGAACTGGCTGCGAAGATTCCGGAAGTGCTGGAGACCATGCAGAAGGATATGCTGGAGAGAGCAAGATCACACCGGGATGCGCATACCTATACGGCGACTGCTCTGAAGGAATTCAAAGACATCGCAGAGAACAAGCCGGGCTTCATCAAGGCTATGTGGTGCGGCTGCCAGGAATGCGAGGATGCTCTGAAGGAAGAGGCAGGTGTGACCTCGAGATGTATGCCCTTCGAACAGGAACAGATCACAGATACCTGTATCTACTGCGGAAAACCGGCAAAGAAGATGGTATACTGGGGCAAGGCATATTAAAACAGAAATCGTCAGAAGTGTGAGGGAAGTCTGTGACTTCCCTCATTTTTTTGGCAGAATTTATGACAAATGTCATATTAAAAAAATTACATTGTGCATCTTTACAAAAAAGAAAATTGTGATAAAATGTTTTTATACAAAAGTGCTAAAGAGATGGCACTAAAATAAAAGGAGGGTTTTACTTATGAACAAAAAATTGATGAGCGCAGTTGTTTGCGCAGCAGTAGCTGCTATGGCATCTTCCGCAGTATCTGCAGAGGGACTGAAGCTGGGTTACACATGTATGGACGGAACAAACCCATTCTTCGTTACCATCGAGAACAGAATGAGAGAAATGGTTGAGGAAAACGGCGACGAACTGATCGCAGTTGACCCGGGTAATGACGTTACAAAACAGATCCCCATGGTAGAAGACCTCATCGTTCAGAACATCGACGGTATGTTCATGAACCCGGTTGACGCAGAAGGTATCCTTCCCGCACTGGATCAGTTAAAAGAAGCCGGTATCCCCATCGTTGGATTTGATACAGAAGTTGCTGATATGTCTTATCTTGTATCCTATGCAGGATCTGATAACTACAATGCCGGTAAAGTCTGTGGAGAAGACCTGGTTAAGAGATGCCCGGACGGCGGCAAGATCATCGTTCTTGATTCCCCGACCATGCAGTCTGTAACAGACAGAACCAACGGATTCCTGGATGCCATCGACGGCAAGGGATTTGAGATCGTTGGACAGCAGGATGCAAAAGGAAATCTTCAGGTAGCTCAGGGTCTGGCAGAAGACTTACTGACAGCAAACCCGGATGTAGTTGCTATCTTCGGCGGAAACGACCCGACAGCTCTTGGTGCTCTGGCAGCAGCTAAGGGACAGGGCTTTGAAGAACTTCTGATCTACGGCGTTGACGGTTCTCCGGATATCAAGGCTGAGCTGGCTAAAGAAGGTTCTCTGATCGCTGGTACCGGCGCACAGTCTCCTGTAACCATCGCTGAAACAGCAGTTGATATTATGTACAAATATCTCAACGGCGAAGAAGTTGATGAAAGATACCCGGTTGAGACATTCCTGATCACAGCAGAAAACGTAGCAGATTACGGCACAGACGGATGGCAGTAATTAGGTTCTAATGGTGCCATGCTCCCCGAAAGGGGAGCTGGCACATTTTTTTGGCGTTACAGTGAGATTTTTGAAAACAGGCAGGTGAGCTTATGAGTGAACACGTATTGCTTCAAATGAAAAACATACATAAATCCTTTCCTGGGGTAAAAGCACTGCAGGCAGTAGATTTTGAACTTCGTGCAGGCGAAGTGCACGCTCTGCTGGGAGAAAACGGTGCGGGAAAGTCCACTCTGATCAAGGTACTGGGCGGAATCTATATTGCTGAGGAAGGCGAGATCTATATTGAAGGGAAAAAAGTAACTATTGACAGTGTCAATGCGTCTCATGAAAACGGAATTGCCATCATCCACCAGGAGCTGGTTCTCGTGCCCCATATGACGGTGGCAGAGAATATTTTCCTTGGCAGAGAGCCGGGCGGAAAATGGGTCAACCATGTGAAGATGGAAAAGGATGCCCAGGAGCTTCTGGATGCATATGGACTGAACTTTACTTCAGATACACTGATCAAGGATCTGACGATCGCTCAGCAGCAGATGGTGGAAATTATCAAGGCAATTTCCTTCAATTCCAGGATCCTGGTTATGGATGAACCGACCTCTTCCATATCTGATAAGGAAGTAAGTTTCTTATTTGAAACCATGCGTACCCTTACTGCAAAGGGAGTAGGAATCATTTATATCTCTCATAAAATGAGTGAACTGGAACAGATCTGTGACCGCGTCACTGTTATGCGTGACGGTACTTATGTAGGAACCGAAGTGGTAAAAGAGACCAATAAGGACAAGCTGATTGCCATGATGGTAGGCCGTGAGCTGACCAACTACTATACCAGAGATTTCCTTGATAAAGAAACAGAGGTAGTTCTCAGGTGCGATAATATTTCTGACGGCAAGATGGCAAAGGGAGCAAGCTTTGAGGTACATAAAGGCGAGATCGTTGGTTTTGCAGGACTGGTAGGAGCCGGACGAAGCGAGACGATGAAGGCAATCTTTGGACTTGCCAAGGAGGCATCGGGAGACACTTATGTGGACGGACAGAAGGTGAACATCAAGAGTCCGGTGGATGCCATGAAGTGTGGAATTGCACTGGTTCCGGAAGACAGAAAGCTGGAAGGACTTTATAAAGTGCAGAGTGTACGTTTCAATTCCACTATCGAAGTGCTGAACCAGTTTATAAAGGGAATCCGGGTGGATCTGGATAAAGAAGAAGAGATCACACAGAAATATATTGATATGATGGCAACAAAGACTCCGACTCAGGAGCAGAAGATCGGCAATCTGTCCGGCGGAAATCAGCAGAAGGTTATGATCGGAAGATGGCTGGCCACTGCACCAAAGATCCTCATTCTGGATGAGCCGACCCGAGGTGTGGATGTAGGTGCCAAGGCTGAGATTTATTCTATTATGAATGAGCTGGCCAAGCAGGGAATGTCGATTATCATGATTTCGTCAGAGCTGCCGGAAATTCTGAATATGAGTGACCGGATCTACGTCATGCGTGAAGGAAAAGTGACCGGATGTTTCAGTCATTCTGAGGAAGTGACTCAGGAAAATATCATGCAGCTGGCAGCTAACTAATCAGAGGAGGAGAAACGAATGTCAAGACTTCAGAAAAATATCAAACAGTATGTAAAAGAAAATCTGGGAATCTTAGTTGCGCTGCTTGCGATCTGCCTGTTCCTGGCAGTATTCCCCAAGACCAGCGGAGTATTCCTTACATCAAGAAACATTTTTAACGTGCTTCGTCAGATCGCACCCAACATGTTCCTGGCCTGCGGTATGCTGATGGTTATCATTCTGGGCGGAATCGACTTGTCCGTTGGTATGGTCATCGCATTGTCCGGATGTTTTGCGGCAGGTTGTGTATCCCGTTACGGACTTCCGATTCCGATTGCATTCCTGATCGGTATTCTGATCGGTGTGGTAGTTGGTATGTTCAACGGTATCTGGATTGCAAAGACCACGATCCCGCCGTTCATCGTAACTCTGGCTTCCATGAATATCTCCAAAGGTCTGGCACAGGTATACACCGGCGGTTCTCCCGTTCGTGTGGTAAATGACGAGTGGCAGTTCCTCGGAGCCGGTTATGTGGGACCTGTTCCGGTACCGGTTATCCTTATGGTGATCGTTCTGATCGTTACGGCAATTATTATCAATAAGACTCAGCTTGGCCGTCATATCTATGCAGTGGGCGGTAATGCACAGGCAGCGACTTTTTCCGGTATTGATTCCGGTAAGGTAAAATTCCTGGTACATACCTATTCCGGACTGATGGCAGGTCTGGCAGGTGTGGTATGGGCATCCCGTATGTATTCCGGACAGCCTACAGCAGGTGAGGGTGCTGAAATGGATGCCATCGCAGCAGTAGTAGTAGGCGGTACCTCCATGGCAGGTGGTTCCGGTAAGATCGGCGGTATGATCATCGGTGCGATCATTATCGGTGTTCTGAACAATGGTCTGAACCTGATGAATGTCAATACATCCTGGCAGTACTGCATCAAAGGTGTGGTAATCCTTCTGGCTGTATTTACCGATTATCTGAGAAACAGAAAAGGCTGATAACACGGAGCTTTCAAGCCGTCCGGATTTTCCGGGCGGCTTTTTCCGGATTCAGAAAGCAAAATACATACATTGTTTGGCGGGAGCATGACATGAATAAGAAAAAGATAGCGGCAGGAATTGCGGCAGGGGCAGTGTCAGTGGCTGCGGCCGGATGGACCCTGACAACGGTTCTTCCGGGAGCGGTTTCCCAGACAGAGCGGGAGCCCCGTTTGTTCGGTTCCACTTATATGACAAGAAACAATCCGTTTTTTGATGTTCTTCATGAATCACTGGAGGAAGTGGTGGAGGAGAACGGGGATATTCTTATCACCAGGGATCCGCTGCAGAATCAGGAAAAGCAGAATGAGCAGATTCTGGAGATGCTGGATGAGGGAATCGAGCTTTTGTTCATCAATCCGGTGGACTGGGAGGCAGTGCAGCCGGCGGTGGATGCATGCAGGGAACGAGGCGTTCCGATTATTAATATTGATACCAGACTGAAGGATCAGGATGCGGTGGTGTCCTGTATTGAGACGGATAATTACCAGGCAGGTCAGGTGTGTGCAGAGGATATGATGAAACGGCTGGACTCCGCCAGGATCGTCATTCTCGATAATCCCATTCAGACTTCCATTACAGACCGGGTACAGGGTTTTCTGGATACTATTGAAGGAAGAGAAGAATATGAAGTAATCTTTCAGCAGGCAGGTGCAGGGGAACTGGAGGTGTCGGCGGAAGTGATCGCAGGATTTCTGAAAGAGGACAGGGAGTTTGATGTGCTTTTTGGCGGAAATGATCCCTCTGCTCTCGGGGGATTGTCCAGCCTGCAGCAATACAAAAAGGATGAAAATGTGCTGATCTACGGAATTGACGGATCGCCGGATTTTAAAGCGATGCTGGAGATGGGCTTCGTGACGGGAACCAGCTGTCAGAGTCCCAGGTCTCTTGGAAGGACAGCGGGAGAGACGGCCTATGCGTATCTGGAAGGTGAAGAGGTAGCCAAATACATCAGTCTGCCCAGCAGCCTGATCAGCCGGGAGAATCTGAATGAATATGAGATCAACGGGTGGCAGTGAGGACAGGAGGCATACATGAAAGGAAAACGAATTCGGATATTTCAGGTGGGGCTTCTGATTCTGAACATTTTTACCGTGACTGCGATCAGCGGATTTATCAGTGCGACGACGATGCTGATCTGCAGAAATTATGATGCCAGAGAATTTTTGAGCGGTGTGACGGCGATCCCCTGGGATCCCCGGTGGAAAATGTGGGCCTGCATCATTCTTCTGGCACTGCTCTGTGTCGGCTTTGGATTAAGAGAGAAAGTTTTCAAAACCAATATGACGGCAATTACCACTTGTCTGGTGGGGGAGCTTCTGCTGGCCATCGTGATCGTATATCTGCTGAATTTCAATTATAACGGAATCCTGATCATGGTGTTTGCCAATATGCTGGCTTATGTGAAGGAGCGGAAGGCTCAGACTACCTTAATGGTTCTGGCAATCGTCTGTATTATGCTGGCAGATTACAGCCTGCTTTCAGTGGGATATCGTCTGTATTCCATTGAATCTTATATTGCCTATTATGATGCGGCGGCTCAGAGGACGCTTCTTGGAATCTACAATGTATTGATCTCTCTGAATATGGCAGTGTTTATCATGTACTGCGTGGACTTTATCGTGACCCAGAGAGGTACTATTGATGAAGTAAATGCTCTCTATGAGGAGCTGGAAAAGGTCAATGAGCAGATCCAGGAATATGCGGTGATGTCGGAAAAAATGGCGGAGACAAGAGAACGGAACCGTCTGGCCCGGGAGATCCATGATACCCTGGGGCACACTCTGACAGGAATCGCAGCAGGAATCGATGCCTGCATCGCCACGATAGATGTGGCACCGGATATGACAAAGAAGCAGCTGGAGGTGATCTCCGGGGTGACCAGAGATGGGATTAAGGATATCCGGCGGTCTGTCAGCGAACTCAGGCCGGATGCGCTGGAACGGTTCAGCCTGGATTATGCTATTTCCAAAATGGTGACGGATATGAATGCGGTGTCCGGTGCAAAAGTGTATTTTAACTGTCAGGTGAAGAATTTAAAGTTTGATGAGGATGAGGAGAATGCCATCTACCGGGTGATCCAGGAGGGAATCACCAATGCAATCCGCCACGGAAAGGCGGAAAAGATCTGGATCACCATGACGAAAGAGGGGGCGGATATCTGCCTGCAGATCAAGGATAACGGTGTGGGAAGCAAGGAGATCAAGAACGGATTTGGCACAAAACATATGAAAGAAAGAATCGGGATGCTGGGCGGAACGGTGAGTTTTGACGGAAGCAACGGGTTTACCGTAAATGCCAGAATTCCCATTCGATGGGGGGAAAACTATGATTAAAGTATTGGTGGCAGATGATCAGGAACTGATCCGTCAGAGTCTGCAGATCGTATTGGACAGCAAAGAGGATATTCAGGTGACGGATGTGGCTTCCAACGGACAGGAGGTCGTACAGTGTGTGCGCAGGGAAAAACCGGATGTGATCCTTATGGATATCCGGATGCCCAAGATGGATGGGGTTCAGTGTACCAAAATTATCAAGGAAAACTACCCGGAGGTTAAGATCATTATCCTCACCACTTTTGACGATGATGAATATGTGTACAACGCCCTGAAGTTTGGGGCAAGCGGTTATCTGCTGAAAGGAGTGTCCATGGATGAACTGGTCAACGCCATTGTGACAGTCCACAGCGGAAGAGCCATGATCAATCCGGATATTGCCACAAAGGTCGTGCGGCTGTTTTCTCAGATGGCCAGGGCGGATTATACGATTCCGGTGGGAATCAAGGATGCGGAGGATCTGACGAAGACAGAATGGAAGGTCATTGCCGAGGTGGAAAAGGGAGCCAGCAACAAGGAGATCGCAGAGCGCCTGAAGCTTTCTGAGGGTACCGTGCGCAATTACCTCAGCGCCATTCTGAACAAGCTGGATCTTCGTGATCGTACCCAGCTTGCGATCTGGGCT
Organism: Marvinbryantia sp.; assembly: GCA_016297895.1. GTDB lineage: Bacteria > Bacillota > Clostridia > Lachnospirales > Lachnospiraceae > Marvinbryantia. The sequence continues at coordinate 8,595 of JAEDFS010000025.1, read as the reverse complement.
GTCCAGACCGGCGTCAGCCAGAAGTGGAAGGAACAGACAGGAGAACCGGGATGAAAAAGAAACAGCGGATCATGATACTGCTGGTTTTCCTGATCCTTGCGGGGGCATCAGCAGTCATTGCAGCAAAAGGAAGGAAAAAAGAGATCGTTCTGGAGCTCGGAATGTTCACGGGCAGCAACTGGGATGTGGAAAGCGCCAATTGCTTTGTCGTCATCGACAAGGCAATCGATGCCTTTGAGGCGGGCCATCCGGGAGTCACCATTCACTATGACAGCGGAATCCTGAGGGAAGATTATTCGGAATGGTGTGCCAGAAAGCTTTTAAAAGGGGAGATCCCCGATGTATTTATGGTTCTGGATACCGACTTTAATCAGTACTGTTCCCTGGATGTGATGAAGAATCTGGACGAATATATGGAAAATGATCCGGAGTTTGATGAGACCAGGTATTTTTCCACTGCGCTGGATATCGGGAAGAACAGCGGCCATCAGTATGCCCTGCCCTATGAGGTGGTGCCTACGCTGCTGTTTGTGAACAAGTCTCTTCTTGCAAAGGAGGGAATTGAGATGCCGGAACAGGACTGGAACTGGAATGATATGTATGAGATCTGCCGGAAAGTGACCAGGGATACGGACGGAGACGGGATTCTGGATCAGTTCGGCACCTACAATTACAACTGGCTGAATGTGGTGCATACCAGCGGTGCCCAGTTGTTTTCGGACGATTTTGCCAGGGCAAATTTTGCCTGTGATGAGGTCTACGATGCGCTCCGATTTACAAGACGGATCTATGAACTGAATCAGGGACAGAAGGTCACTCAGGAAGATTATAATAACGGCAGGGTGGCATTTATGCCGCTGACCTTTGCGGAATACCGGACGTATAAGACCTATCCTTATAAAATAAAGAAATATACGGGATTTCAGTGGGACTGTACCACATTTCCGGCGGGAAGCTCAGGGGGCAATACTTCAGAGGTGGATGCACTGCTGATCGGGATCAGCCGGTGGACAGAGCATGAACAGCTTGCCTGGGAGTTTTTAAAGCAGCTGACGTACGAAAATGAAATGCAGATGGATATTTTCCGGTATTCCCAGGGAGTGTCGGTCTTAAAGGATGTGACCATGTCTGAGGAAGCAGCGGCCATTATCCAGGAGGACATGGATGAAGGAGAACGGGTCATAGACAGCAGGCTTTTGGGAGCCGTGATCGAGGATGGAATCATCGCACCTCATTTTCAGAAATATGAACAGGTGATCAATCTGGCGGACAATGAGATCTCCAAAATGATGGAGGAAAATAAGAGTATTGAAAGTACCATAAAAATATTCCAGAGAAGCATCAACAGTTATCTGAAACAATGAGTCTGCTGCGGAAACGCATCCGGTATGTGAAAAAGCGGTGAAATGCCGGGAATCACGGGCGGAAAAGGCAAAAAAACATTGACAACACCGGTAATTCAGGGTTATCATTAATGAAAAATTTATAAAGAGGAGGAAAAGATTATGAAAAAATTTGGTAAAGCAGTAAGCATACTGGCATGCGCAGCTATGACCGCAAGCCTTGTGGCAGCACCTGTAGCAGCAGAGGGTACATTCAAGATTGGTGGAATCGGCCCGATGACAGGAGGAGCAGCCGTATACGGACAGGCAGTTATGAACGCAGCACAGCTGGCAGTTGATGAGATCAATGCAGCAGGCGGTGTAAACGGAGCAGAGCTGGAGTTCAACGCACAGGATGATGAGCATGATGCAGAAAAATCTGTAAACGCATACAACACCCTGAAAGACTGGGGTATGCAGATGCTGCTGGGTACCGTAACAAGTGCACCCTGTATTGCAGTAGAAGCAGAGGCAATGAATGACAATATGTTCCTGCTGACACCGTCAGGATCCGCAGTAGAATGTATCTCCGGAGACAACGCATTCCGCGTATGCTTCTCTGACCCGAACCAGGGTACTGCATCCGCACAGTACATCGGCGAAAACAAGCTGGCAACGAAAGTAGCTGCTATCTATGACAGCTCTGATGTATATTCTTCCGGTATCTTCGCAACCTTCCAGGCTGAGGCTGCAAATCAGGGTCTCGAGATCGTTGCAGCAGAAGCATTCACCGCAGACAGCAAGACAGACTTCTCCGTACAGCTTCAGAAAGCAAAAGATGCAGGCGCAGAACTGGTATTCCTGCCGATCTACTACACAGAGGCTTCTCTGATCCTTCAGCAGGCAGCAGGTATGGACTTTGCTCCGATCTTCTTCGGATGTGACGGTCTGGACGGACTTCTGGCAGTAGAAGGATTTGATACCTCTCTTGCAGAAGGCGTAATGCTTCTTACACCGTTCGCAGCAGATGCTGAGGATGAACTGACACAGACATTCGTAGCAAATTACAAAGAACAGTTCGGCGATACACCGAACCAGTTCGCAGCAGATGCATACGATGGTATCTATGCGATCAAAGCAGCTCTTGAAAAAGCAGGTGCTACTCCGGATATGGATGCTTCTGAGATCTGCGATCTTATGAAAGTTGCCATGACAGAAATTACAATGGATGGTCTGACAGGTTCAGGTATCACCTGGTCTGCAGATGGTGAGCCGACAAAAGCTCCGAAGGCTGTTGTGATCACAGATGGCGCTTACAAAGCAATGTAATCAGACAGTAAACCCAACAGGGGGTTGCGGTTGGCAGCCCCCTGTTTTCATAACACAGGAAATAATAGAGGTGTCTTATGAGTAGTTTTGTATCCTATTTGATAAATGGTATCAGTCTTGGCAGCGTGTATGCGATTATTGCGCTGGGATATACCATGGTATACGGTATTGCCAAAATGCTGAATTTTGCTCATGGGGACGTCATCATGGTAGGCGGTTACGCAGCATTGACGATGATGACAGTAAGCGGGGCACATCCCCTTGTGGCGATTCTTGTGGCAGTGCTTGTCTGTACCACTCTTGGAATCACCATTGAGCGGGTGGCATACAGACCCCTGCGTGGAGCAGCTTCTCCGCTGGCAGTGCTGATCACAGCCATCGGTGTCAGCTATCTGCTGCAGAATCTGGCATTGTTGATTTTTGGAGCCAATACAAAATCTTTCCAGTCGGTCGTTACCATTCCGGCAGTGAAGCTGGCAGACGGGGCCATCAATATTACAGGAGAGACGATCGTGACCATTGTGGCCTGTATTGTGATCATGCTGGGACTGACCACATTTATTAAAAAGACAAAGGCAGGACAGGCCATGCTGGCAGTGTCAGAAGATAAGGGTGCAGCACAGCTCATGGGAATCAATGTAAACGGAACCATTGCACTGACTTTTGCCATTGGTTCTGCGCTGGCAGCCATTGCAGGTGTTCTGCTCTGCTCCGCATATCCTTCCCTGACTCCGTATACAGGTGCCATGCCCGGTATCAAGGCATTCGTGGCAGCGGTATTCGGCGGAATCGGATCCATCACTGGAGCCATGATCGGCGGAATCCTTCTTGGCGTCATTGAGATTTTAGGTAAAGCATATATTTCTTCCCAGATGGCAGATGCCATTGTATTTGCGGTTTTGATTATTGTCCTTCTGGTGAAGCCTACCGGACTGCTTGGAAAGCAGATCCAGGAGAAAGTGTAGGTGGGACGATGAAAAAGATGGATAAAACATTCAAAAGCAACTGTATTACCTATGGAATGGTAATCGCAGCGTATATCATTGTACAGATCATGGTCGGAACGGGAAATATTTCCAGTCTGATGAAGGGACTTCTGGTTCCGGTCTGTGTTTATATTGTGATGGCAGTTTCCCTGAACCTGGTGGTTGGAATCTCAGGCGAGCTGAGTCTTGGTCATGCCGGATTCATGTGTGTGGGTGCATTTTCCAGCGCATTCTTTTCCAAATGTGTGCAGGAAGCACTTCCAAACAGCGGCTTCCGCTTTTTTCTGGCAATTGTTCTGGGTGCGGCAGTAGCAGCCGTATTCGGCCTTCTGATCGGTATCCCGGTACTTCGCTTAAAGGGTGACTATCTGGCTATCGTAACACTGGCATTCGGAGAGATCATCAAGAATGTCATCAATGTATTTTATATCGGAAAAGACAGTACAGGATTTCATTTTTCCATGAAGGATCAGTTTTCCATGGGAATGGAGCCTACCGGTACGGTGATCCTGAACGGACCACAGGGTATTACGGGGACGCCCAAGGATGCCAGCTTTACCGTAGGTGTGATCCTGATCCTGATCACTTTGTTTGTGGTATTGAATCTGATCAACTCCAGAGACGGCCGTGCCATCAAGTCCATTCGTGACAACCGGATTGCGGCGGAATCTGTGGGAATTAACATAACAAAATATAAGCTGATGGCATTTACTGTTTCAGCAGCTCTGGCAGGTGCGGCAGGAGCACTGTATGCTCACAATCTGGCCACTCTTCAGGGCAAGAAATTTGACTATAACATGTCGATCATGGCACTGGTATTCGTTGTATTGGGCGGAATCGGCAACATTCGGGGATCCGTGATCGCAGCAGTGGTTCTGACTCTGCTTCCGGAGCTCTTAAGAGGACTGTCTGATTACCGTATGCTGATCTACGCGATCGTACTGATCGTGATGATGCTCTTTAACTGGGCACCCAAGGCACTGGAATGGCGGGAGCGCTATCTGAGCCGTTTCTTCAGAAAACAAGAGAAGGAGGGCAAATAAGATGGCTGTTATGCTGGATGTAAAAAATCTGGGGATCTCTTTCGGAGGTCTTCGGGCAGTAAATGAGTTTGATCTGACTATTGAAAAAGGACAGCTTTACGGGCTGATCGGACCCAACGGAGCAGGAAAGACGACTGTATTTAACCTGCTGACCGGTGTGTACAAGCCCACAGAGGGAATCGTAAAGCTGGACGGAGAAAATATTACCGGAAAGTCTACTATTGAGATCAACAAGGCGGGAATTGCAAGAACCTTTCAGAATATCCGCCTGTTTAAGGCCATGTCCGTGCTGGACAATGTAAAAGTGGGACTTCACAATGAGCATAAGTATTCCACCCTGTCAGGAATCTTTCGTACTCCGTCTTACCGCAGAGTGGAAAAGGAAATGAATGAAAAGGCCATGGAGCTTTTGAAGGTCTTTGATCTGGATGGACAGGCTGATTATCTGGCTTCCAATCTCCCTTATGGAAAGCAGAGAAAGCTGGAGATCGCCAGAGCACTGGCAACGGATCCAAAGCTTCTGCTGCTGGATGAACCGGCAGCGGGCATGAACCCCAATGAGACCCAGGAACTGATGAATACGATTCATTTTGTAAGAGATCATTTTGATATGACAGTCCTCCTCATTGAGCATGATATGAAGCTGGTATCAGGAATCTGTGAAAAACTGACAGTATTGAACTTTGGTGAGGTATTATGCCAGGGTGACACAGCAGAAGTGCTGAGCAATCCCCAGGTCATCACCGCATATCTTGGAGAGTAGGAGGAACGAGACATGGCAATGCTTGAGATAAAAGATCTGGAAGTCTATTACGGGATGATCCAGGCCATTAAAGGTGTTTCCTTCCAGGTAAATGAGGGAGAAGTTATCGCACTGATCGGTGCAAACGGTGCCGGAAAGACCACGATCCTTCATACCATTACCGGCCTTCTTTCTCCGAAAAAAGGAAGTGTTATATTCGAAGGAAAAGAGATCACCAAAGTTCCGGCTCATAAGATCGTCAGTCTGGGAATGGCTCATGTACCGGAAGGACGCCGTGTATTTGCACAGCTTTCCGTATATCAGAACCTGAAGATGGGCGCTTATACCAGATCGGATAAGGACGAGATCGAGGCCAGCCTGGAAGCTGTTTACAAACGTTTCCCACGTCTGGAGGAGAGAAAAAATCAGATCGCAGGAACGCTGTCCGGAGGAGAACAGCAGATGCTGGCTATGGGAAGGGCACTGATGTCCAAACCCAGGATCATCCTGATGGACGAGCCGTCTATGGGCCTTTCCCCCATTCTGGTAAATGAAATCTTTGATATTATTCAGAGCGTCAGCGCCAGCGGCACCACCGTACTTCTGGTGGAGCAGAATGCAAAGAAAGCTCTTTCTATTGCAGACCGGGCGTATGTTCTGGAGACAGGAAAGATCGTTCAGGAAGGAAAAGCGGATGTACTGATGCATGATGATTCTATCCGCAAGGCATACCTGGGAGAGTAAATAAGCTGAAGTGTAATATGGGCTGCTGTACGAAAAGGTACGGCAGCCTTTTAAATTCGGGGAAACAGTGTTATAATCATCTCAGAGATCAAGGAACATACGGGAGGATAAAAATATGGACATGGTAAGATTGGGAAAGACGGAGATCGTTACTAATAAAAACGGATTCGGAGCGCTGCCGATCCAGCGAATCAGCGACGAGGAAGCGGTGAAGATCGTAAGAAGGGCGTATGAAAAAGGTGTGACCTTTTTTGATACAGCCAGATTTTACACAGACAGTGAACATAAGCTGGGACTGGCTCTTTCTGATGTGAGGGACAAGGTATTTATTTCATCAAAGACCGCTGCCGTAAAGCCGGAGGATTTCTGGAAGGATCTGGAGACGACCCTTACGAATTTAAAAACAGATTATCTGGATATCTATCAGTTCCATAATCCCTCTTTCTGTCCCAAGCCGGGGGATGAGAGTGGAGTCTATGAGTGTATGCTGGAGGCGAAAAAACAGGGCAGGATCCGTCATATCGGAATTACGAACCACAGGTTGGCTGTGGCAAGGGAAGCCATTGAATCGGGCCTTTATGAGACTCTGCAGTTCCCGTTCTGCTATCTGGCAACGGAGGACGATGTGGCTTTAGTGGAGGCATGTAAGGAAAAAGATATGGGATTTATTGCCATGAAAGGGCTGTCCGGCGGCCTGATCACCAATTCTGCCGCAGCCTATGCCTTTGAGGCCCAGTATGAAAATGTGCTTCCTATCTGGGGTGTGCAGCGTATGAGTGAACTGGAGGAATTCCTGTCCTATATCACCTGCCCGCCGAAGATGACAGAGGAAATTAAGATGCTGATCGAAAAAGACAGAAAGGAACTGATGGGAGAATTCTGCAGGGGCTGCGGATACTGTATGCCCTGCCCGGCAGGAATTGAGATCAATAACTGTGCACGCATGTCACTGATGATCCGCCGCGCTCCCTCCCAGGCACAGCTTACACCGGAAATGCAGGCAAAAATGATGAAGATCGAAGAATGTCTTCACTGCAACAAGTGCAGGAGCAAATGCCCGTATCACCTGAATACACCGGAACTTCTGGCAAAGAATCTGAAGGATTACAAGGAGATCCTGGCAGGAAAAGCATATTAAATTATCTGCCAGTTTTGTATTTTTCGTTGCATTGCATGACAATTTAAGGTATACTTTATCTTAACAGGACTGATGCAGCAGAGCTTATGACATTGACAGGAGGGGCTTATATGAAGGACATTATTGTAACCATCGCAAGACAGTATGGCAGCGGCGGTAAGACCGTAGGCCAGATGTATGCGAAGAAAAACGGAATTCCCTGCCATGAAAGGGATATTTTGAGAATTGCATCCGACGAAAGCGGAATCAATGAAGCGCTTTTTGCACAGGTGGATGAGAAACTGGTCAATGGTTCCCTGTTCGGAATTTCTAAAAAGATCTATAAAGGAGAACTGCTTCCGCCTTCCAGTGATGAATTTACTTCTCCACAGAACCTGTTTAATTATCAGGCAAAGGTGATCCGGGAACTTGCAGATCAGGGGCCCAGAGTATTTATTGGCCGCTGCGCAGATTTCGTTCTCGCTGACCGGCCCAATGTGGTCAGTGTCTTTGTGCACGCAGATCCGGAATACTGTCTGGCGAGAGCGCATGAACGCAATTCCATGAGCACCGCAGATATGGAAAAATTTATTGCAAAGACCGATAAGTTCCGCGGAGATTTTTATCGGTATTATACAGGAAAAGAATGGAATGATGCAAGAAATTACGATCTCTGTCTGAACAGTGGAAAGCTTGGCTTTGAAAAATGTGTGGAAGCTATTGAAGCGTACATAAAAGTACGATTTGGGGAATCATAACCGAATAGAGACTGCTGCAGGATCACCCGTGAAAACGGGTCAGTTTTTGCGGCAGTCAATCAGACAGGAATCAGTGTGATCGGCCAGCCCGGAAATAATTGCAGATATGGTGGAGGCACAGAGACGATATCAGCGTGCGATCGTCATAGGAGAGAAAAAACCCCGGGAAGAGCAGCTGATACTGGCACGGGTGGAAGACGGTAAGTTCGAATGGTATGGAAAAAATGAGACAGAGTAATGAAGGAGAACAGTCGTGGAACCAAGAGAAATGATGCATTATGTGGATCATACCCAGTTAAAGGCGTTTGCCTCATGGGAGGATATTCAGAGACTTTGTGAGGAGGCAATGGAATATGAGACAGCTTCTGTCTGCATTCCGCCCTGTTATATCAGGCGGGTGCATGAAGCTTACGGAGACCGGATCAATATCTGCACAGTGGTGGGATTTCCGCTGGGCTACAGTGTGACGGCTGCCAAAGTGGCGGAAGTGCGTCAGGCACTTTTGGACGGAGCCAATGAGATCGATATGGTGATTAATCTTACGGATGTAAAAA
>JAEDFS010000071.1 GCA_016297895.1 Marvinbryantia sp. | reverse complement strand
CCGGAACAGCTTGGCTCTATTTTCCGGCCCTTTTTCTCCGGAAAATCCCACGGCTCCGGGTTAGGCCTTGCCATTTCCCAACGGATCGTGCAGGCCCACGGCGGAACCCTGACAGCCTCCTCTTCCCCCGGAGAAGCTACCGCATTTACTCTGTGTCTTCCGCTTACCGGAGCTCATCCTGTTGCGGATCATTCTTCTCTTTCTCCCACCGGACCGGTTCCTCCGTCCTCCGGGGATGAAAGAGGATAAGTGCCAGGAGAAATCCCCCGAGTGCACCCCCAAGATGAGCGGCATTGTCCACCCCCTGGTTCATAAACGCCTGAAGGACATTTAAGACTGCCATGGCTATGAGTCCTCTGCCGTTCACTCCCGGGACATTGCCTTTACATTTCCACACAATACACAGCAGAGCTCCCACCACTGCGAAAATGGCACCGGAAGCCCCTGCGGACACCACAGCCTCCCGCCGGAACAGAGAGATTCCATAAGACAGGAGGCTTCCTGCCATGCCTCCGCCCAGATAAATGATCAGGTATCGAACGGCACCCGCCTGCCGTTCCAGCATATCCCCCGCAAAGAGAAGGAGCAGCATATTATAAGCAAGATGTTCGAACCCAAAATGAAGAAACATGGCCGTGAAAAGCCGATAATATTCTCCATTCTCCAGCACCGCCGGGGGATATACGGCGCCATGATCCACCATGAACCGGACACTGGTAGTATCGCCCAACGCTTCCATAATCACGAAGACCAGAATATTAACTGTCACCATGCAAAGATTCATTTTCTTTCTGGATCTAAGAAAATCCGTCAGTTCTTTTCCCATATTTTTCGTCCCCTTCCCTAATTTTTCACTTGTATAATCAGCATGAATGTATTAGAATGTAGGCATACCATTAATACGAATAAGGAGGATATTTATTATGGCATACGTAATTTCTGATGAATGTGTAAGCTGTGGAACATGTGCTGAAGCATGTCCGGCAGAAGCAATCAGCGAAGGCGATGGCAAATACGTAATCGATCCGGATGTTTGTCTGGATTGCGGTACCTGCGAAGGCGAATGCCCGACAGGCGCTATCTCCGCTGAATAATATTTCGTATATTATAGCACGATGAAATACCCCACAGCAAGCTGTGGGGTATTGTTCTTTTTCATTCCATTTTTCAATCCTTTTTTCAGTGTCTGTATCTATCTTGCGATCAGATAACCTCCGCATTCTTTTAAAATCTCTGTTTCCTTTTCTGTAATAACCGTAATCTCATCCAATTCAAATACCTTACACATGGTAATAATTCCCACCTTGGAACTATCCGCCAGTATATAAGAATGCTTGGAGTTTTCTTTTACGACCCGCTTTTTCCTGGACTCCTTCAGATCCGGCGTACTGAATCCTGCTTTTGGTGAAACTCCGGTAATCCCCAGAAATGCCCGGTCAAAGAACATTCCCTCCAGAGTGGAGACCGTCATGTCTCCCACTACGGAACCGGTATCTACATTTACACTGCCGCCAACAATAATACATTCTGCCCTGGCTCCTGCCAGTTCCTGAAAGATCAGTGCATTCGTGGTTACAATCGTTATATTTTTATCGCAGAGATAACGTGTCATTTTCAGAGGTGTACTTCCCGAATCAATATAGACCACTTCTCCGTCTTTGATCAGTTCTGCGGCACATCTTGCAATCCTGTCTTTTGCTTCCGCATTCAGGATCAGTCTGGAGTCCACCAGCGTATCCGAAGAACCATCCCGTACTTTGGATGCTCCGCCCCTCACCAGAGTAATCAGACCATCATCAGCCAATGCTTTCAAATCTCTTCGGACCGTAGATTCTGAAGTGCCCTCCAGTCCGGCGATCAGTTGTTCTATGGTCACAAATTCATTTTCTTCCAGTATTTTCAGCAGCTGCTGCCGTCTCTCATATGGAATCATTTCTGTCACCTCAAATTTCGTTGTTTTATAACCATAGTACCATAATCCGTCACTTTTTTCCAGAAATTGAAAAAATTCTTTCTCGACCTACACAGATCCCTGCTGCAGCTCCTCCAGGGTGGGCATGGAACCCTGGGCTCCCAGCCTGCACACTGTCACTGCACTGCAGCGTGTGGCAAACCGACAGGCTTCAAAAATGTCCATGCCGTTCATGACGGCATATCCCACGCCGCCGATAAAGGAATCCCCGGCTCCTGTTGTCTCAATGGCCTGTACTTTCATGGAAGGGATCTGTTCCGTTCTTCCCTGACTGCTGACAACAGCTCCCTCTTTTCCCATAGTAATGATTACCGTATTATCCAGACGGGCTGCCATTTTTCCCGCTTCTTCCATTGCTTTTTCCATGGTGTCAACGGTTTTCCCTGCATAGAAGGAAGCTTCCACTTCATTCACCACCAGAATATCACATTTTTTCAGATATTCTTCCTCGATAGGCTCTGCCGGAGCCGCATTCATCAGCACCCTGCACCCATGCGCTTTTGCCTTGTCGATGGCATAGCAGTTCATCTCCTGAGGAATCTCCATCTGCAGGATCAGAAGTCCCGCCTCCTCCATCAGGGGCTCAATGTTGTTGATATCTTCCCTGGTCACCTCAAAATTGGCGCCTCTTGCGATGCACGCAAACACACCGCCGTCTTCCAGTGCATTTACCACTCCCATGCCGCTGTGCCCTTCGGTGCGGCGGATGTATTCTGTATGAAGACCGTATCCTCTGGCTGTCTCCAAAAGAAATGTCCCCATAGAATCATTTCCCACACAGCCCGCCATATAGGTGGGCACACCCAGTTTTGCTGCCTGTACCGCCTGATTTGCTCCTTTTCCTCCTGCCGAAAATGCCACATCGTTGGCCGGAAGGGTCTCTCCGAGACCCGGCAGCTTCGGGATTTTCAGAATAATATCATAATTAAGGCTTCCGATTACAATGATCTTATCTCTCATGTTTTACCTCTTTATTTTGCTTTTTTACGAGCCATAAATACAGCAATATCTTCCTGAATAAATTCAAAGTAAGATGCCACAATAATAATCAGACCGGTAAAGATAAACTGCCAGAAGGAATCTACGTTGATTACTACCATGCCTACCTTCAGAACTGCCAGGAGCAGTGCTCCGAAGAATGTTCCGAGAGCAGTACCTTTACCACCTGCCATACGTGTTCCACCGATCGCTGCGGCAGCAATGGCATTGGTTTCATAACCGGTGCCTGCTGTAGGTTCTGCAGAACCAAGACTTGCCAGCATAACCAGACCGGCTACTGCCGCACAGACACCACAGATGATGTACGCAATATACTTTGTCTTAATTACGTTTACACCGGAAAGCTTTGCAGCTTCCTCATTTCCGCCTACTGCGTACAGGTAAGCACCTGTCCTTGTCTTTGCAAGAATAATGTAAGCCAGAATGAACACTGCAATCATAACAATAATGTAATATCGGATATCAAATACCATTTTTCCGTTAAAAATATTACGGAAACTGTCCGGCACATTGGTTACCGGGCGTCCGCCGGTTACTACGTATGCAATACCACGGTATAAACTCATGGTACCAAGCGTTGCGATAAATGGCTGAAGCTTCAGCTGATTGATCAGAAAACCGTTAAATGCTCCCAGCACCACGCCGATCAGAAGACCAAGCAATATGGCAAGGAATGGATTGATCCCGTTGACACAGCAATAAGCCACACTGATTCCGGTGATCGCAAAAGTACATCCGATGGAAAGATCGATTCCTCCCGTAATGATTGTAAACATCATACCAACTGCAAGCATGCCGTTCAATACCATTTGCTGTAAAATTGTCAGGAAATTTCTCCATGTAAGGAAAGTCGGATTCATAATGGTGAAAACTGCACCCATAGCCAGCGTAGCCACACCAACAACCAGTTCACGTTTATATTTTGTTATCCATCTGTTCACGTTAGTTCCCTCCTATCGCCATATTAAGAATTGCATCTTCGTCGTAATCGTCGCCCCGCTTCAGTTCTCCGTTGATATGTCCTTCACACATAATGAGAATGCGGTCGCTGATTCCCATAACCTCCGGCAGCTCAGAAGATACGACGATCAGGCTCTTGCCGTCTGCCACCATTTCTTCCATTAACCGGTATATTTCTGCTTTTGCCGCCACATCTACACCTTTGGTAGGTTCATCAAAGATAATGATATCTACATCCGTTGACATCCATCTTGCCAAAATGACTTTCTGCTGATTACCTCCTGACATGTTTTTGGTAAGATAATCAATTCTTCTCGGATGCACATCCATCTCTTCAAAGAAATGTTCCGCATTTTTCTCTTTCTTTTTCTCATCCACAAACACTCCGGTCATGTATTTTTCCAGACTGGAAATGGACACATTGTCCGTATTTGAAGAAAGACTTAAGAATCCCTGTGTCTTTCTGTCTTCCGGTACAAGACCGATTCCCGCCCGCAGCGCTTTTGTAGTATTCCAGGAACCGGAGATTTTCTTTCCTTTCAGATAGACATTTCCGCCTGTCTTGCGGTCTGCACCGAAGATCGTTCTCATGACTTCTGTCCGTCCTGCGCCCACAAGTCCAAAGAACCCAAGGATCTCTCCCTTGTGAAGCTCAAAACTAACACCTTCAAAGTTCTTTCCGCTGCTTAAATTTTCAGCCTTCAGCACCACCTCGGATGTCATTGGGCTTGGTTTCAGCCGGGAAGCCACAGCCGCCACGCTCCGTCCAACCATGGAATGGATCAGTCCCTCTCTGGTGGTCTCACCCACATTCAGAGTTTCGATAAATTCTCCATCCCGAAGAATGCTTGCCCGGTCACAGATTTGAAAAATTTCTTCCAGATGGTGGCTTACATATAATACGGTTACACCCTCTTTTTTCAAATCACGGATTACTTCAAATAACGCCTCCGTCTCCTTCAGTGTAAGGGACGCTGTCGGCTCGTCCAGGGAAATAATATTGGAATGGTGATAAAGAGCTCTGGCGATCGCAAGCATTTGCATCTCACCGGATGTCAATGTACTCACCAGATCTTCCGAATGAAATTTACAATGAAGTTTTTCCAGAATTTCATTTACATCCTTATCCATTTTTGCAAAATCTACGAATTTTCCTTTTCGGGGTTCGTAGCCAAGGGTCACATTCTGACCCACCGTCAGATCTTTTACAACCAGAGTTTCCTGATGAACCTTGGAAATCTTGCCGCTCACAATGGCATCGTTTACATCTTTGAAACGCACTTCTTTTCCGTGGAGCTTCACAGTGCCTTCATATTCTGTGTAAACCCCATGCAGGATATTCAACAACGTGGATTTTCCCGCACCGTTTTCTCCCAAAAGAGCATGTACCTCTCCTTCTTCTACCGAGAAGGAAATATCCTTCAGGACATGCGCACCCGGAAAACGCTTATTAATATTAACAAATTCAACTGCTTTCCCCATTCTATGTCCTCCGCTTTATGAAAGCCGCTGCAAAACTCTTTTATTACTCCGTTTGCAGCGGCCCTCCTTCTACATCAATACTGATTCAGATCAACTATATTCTGCTCTTTACTCTGCTGCTACATAAGCTGCATCTGTCCATCCGATGATATCTGCTGCTGCGGTATCAACGTTTTCAGAATCGATCAGTGCCTGCGGAGTTGCAACGACTCTCGGCATTTCCTGTCCTGCAAGAACACGAAGTGTACATTCTGTAGCAACCTGTGCCATGTAGTACGGGAAAGAGTCAACGGTTGCATCCAGTTTGCCTGCACGGATAGAATCGTATGCTTCACCAATACCATCAACACCTACAACCAGGATATCTGCTTCTGCTTCTTCCACTGCTTCTACTACACCAAGTGCCATGGTATCGTTGTTGCAGAAGATTGCCTTCATATCCGGATACTGCTGAATCCATGTAGCAGCCAGCTCTTTTGCTTTCTGACGATCCCAGTCAGCATTCTGTTCTGCTACTACTTCCAGACCGGAATTATTATCTGCTACCCAATCTTTGAAGCCTTCTGTTCTCTCGATTGCCGCAAATGCCTTTGCCATACCGATTACGATACCAACCTGTCCTTCATCTCCCAGTTTATTGGAAACCCATTCAGCGGCCAGCTGACCGTTCTGATATGCATTCGGTCCAACATAGTAGCTTGCTGCTTCGACCAGACCATCGTTTACGTTTACGGTTGCAATTCCTGCTTCATTTGCAGCTTCAATAGAAGCGGTTAAGTTTGCATCGGAGATCGGGCTTGCCATGATTGCATTGTATCCCTGATTTACCATATTGTCTGTCATTGTCTGCTGTCCGATCTCATCGTTCTCATCTGTCGGTCCGTCTACTTTGATCGTTACATTCACGCCTGCTGCATTTACTGCTTCTTCCGCTGCTCCATAACCCTCTTCCAGTGTACGCCAGAACTCATTTGAGAAAGATTTTGCGATTGCGCCCAGTGTCATATCTGCCGCTACCGGAACCTCTGCTCCGTTTTTCTCACGAACCTGTTCAATCGTCATTGCGTCCTCAACCTTATCCGGATTGAATCCCTCTGCGGATGCTGTTACTCCCAGTGCCATTGTCATTCCAAGTGCCATTGCCAATACTTTCTTTTTCATTCTTTTTTCTTCCTTTCTTTTTTTCTTTTTTGCTCTACGCCTCTATTTCAACATGCCAAGAACCAGCTTCTGTGCGCCGACTCCGTCACATTTTGAAATCACCTCATCGATACTTTCCATTCCCGTATCTTCCACCAGTTTCAACAGCTTTTCAAAGGCATCAATATTTGCCTGGGTCTCCTCTTTGGCTCCTTCCCGGATCGGGAAGGTGTCAAAAAACGTAACCCCATCGTAGTTGTACTTTTTAAGGTAATATACAAACTCTAATGAAAGCCCAAGATTTACGGAACTGAAGATCATTCCGCTGTCCATCCAGCCATAACCGTCATTCATATGCAGACCGAAGAGTTTTCCTCTGCTGGCTGCCAGTGCCAGTCCGCATGCCGGGCTGTCATTTTTCATTAACATATGGCAGAAATCCAGGGTACATCCCACATTTTCCCGATCCACATCATTGATCAGCAGCAGCGTCATTCCCGTACTGTCTACCAGGGAGTAATTACGGGGTTCAAAGGGCTTGTATTCCACACTGATCTTCATATCCGGTGCAAAATCGGCCACTTCTCTAATGCCTTCCACCATATTTTTCCAGCTTTTTTCATAATCAATCTGAAAGGGATAGTCAAATCCGTCATTTTCAAACCATAATGTGATGACCTTTCCTCCCAGCTCCCGGCAGGCATCAATTCCCTTTTTACAAAGCTCCACCGCTTCCCGGCGAAGATTCTCATCCGGATTGTTAAAATTCCCGTTTGTGAAGCGGTTTCTCCAACGGATTGCAAAGCCGTTTACTTTCAGGTCTCCCATCGCTTCCTTAATATCTGCCAGACGATATCCATCGATATGTTCCGGGTAGTTAAACTCCAGATGGGTAAGTCCCTTCATTGTCCTATATTCTCTGATTGCATCCAGAACACTTCCACCTTTGAAAACAAACGAGTTCATTCTCCCAGCATAATTCATATCTATTCAGCTCCTTCCTTTTATTTTCTTTCATTGATTTTCATTTCTTGTCATTATAGTATTATATCTTTCACTTTTTGTCAACACATTCTGTACAAATCGCCCTATTGCACAGTTTT
>JAEDFS010000024.1 GCA_016297895.1 Marvinbryantia sp. | reverse complement strand
GATGCCAGCTACAATCCCTTCCTGTATTTCAGGTTTTAAAGGAGAAAGAACATGAGCAAAAGACAAAACTGGACGATTATTGTCCTGTTTCTTCTGATGATTTTTATCCCTGCGCTGATTACGCTGTTTAAACCGGATACCGAATTTTCCGAAAAGGAAAACCGGGTGCTGGCACAGATGCCAGAGCTGAATCCGGAAGATATCTTCAGCGGTGAGTTTTCCAAAGATTACGAAACCTATCTGTCGGACCAGTTTTTTGCCAGAGACCAGTGGATCGGCTTGAAAACTGCAGTGGAAAGAGGCATCGGAAAGCAGGAGAGCAACGATATCTATTTTGCCAGGGATGATTATCTGATTGAAAAACACAGCGGCGTGTTTGCCACTGCTCAGGCGCAGCAAAATATCACTTATCTGACGTCTTTTCTGGAGGAACAGAGCAGTCTCCTTGGAACAGAGCATGTAAAAGCGCTGATCGCTCCCAATGCAGTGGAGGTGTTAAAGGAGAAGCTGCCGCCCTTTGCCGAAAGCACTCAGGAGGATGCCTATCTGGATCGGCTTGCCGAAGCGCTGCCCGAAGGGACACTGGTGGATGTAAGAGAAGTGCTTGCCCGGCATAAGGGGGAAGAGATCTACTATCGTACCGATCACCACTGGAAGACACTGGGTGCCAGGTATGCTTATGAAACATGGGCCGAGCAGTGCGGTATTACCGTTCTCCCGGCTGAGGCATATCAGATCGAGACCCTTGCGACAGACTTTTTCGGTACGGTGGAAGCGAAGGTGAACTGTACGGTAAAAGGGGATACCATTGAAGCATGGCTGCCACTTGAGCCGGTATCCTATGAACTGACCTATAATCATAATACGGAGGAGAAAAGAGACAGTCTTTATGATTATAGTTTCCTGGAGGGACGTGATAAGTATGGCGTCTTTTTCGGAAGCAATCAGCCGCTGATCGAGGGGCGCACGGAGGCGGGAACCGGGAGACGGCTTCTGGTCATTAAGGATTCCTATGCCAACTGCTTTGTGCCCTTTGCACTTCAGGATTTTGATGAGGTAGATATGGTGGATCTCAGGTATTTCAATGAAAGCCTGAAAGAATTCATGAGTAACGGGAATTATACAGATGTGCTGGTGTTATACAATGTATCCGGTTTTGCGGAGGATACCAGTGTGGTCAGACTGGGACTGTAGAAGGGAGAAAAGAACATGAGCTACGCAGATAAACTGTTTAAGGAGACCTGTCGTGACATTATTGATAACGGAACAGATACGAAAGGGGAGATCGTCCGTCCCAAATGGGAGGATACGGGGGAATATGCCTACACTATCAAGAAATTCGGAGTGGTGAACCGCTATGATCTCAGAAAAGAATTTCCGGCGATCACCCTTCGGAAGGTGGCTCTGAAAAGTGCCATGGATGAAATCTTATGGATCTATCAGAAAAAATCCAATAATATCCATGATCTGAACAGCCATATCTGGGACAGCTGGGCTGATGAAACGGGAAGCATCGGAACCTGCTACGGAGATGTGATCGGAAGAAAATTTATCTATAAGGGAGAAGAGATCGACCAGATGGATTATGTGCTTCGTCAGCTGCGGGAAAATCCCTACAGCCGCCGCATCATGACAAATATGTATCAGTTTGAATATCTTCATTCCGGCGGACTGGATCCCTGCTGTTACAGTATGACCTACAATGTGACAAAGACGGAGGAGGGCCTGGTGCTCAATGCCGTTCTGAACCAGAGAAGTCAGGATATGCTGGCGGCAAACGGCTGGAATGTATGTCAGTATGCAATTCTGCTGATGATGGTGGCTCAGGTGAATCATATGATTCCGGGAGAACTGGTGCATATCATAGCGGATGCACATATTTATGACCGCCATGTACCGATGATCCGGGAACTTCTGGAGAGAGAAGAGTATCCGGCACCAAAGGTGTGGCTGAACCCGGAGATCACAGACTTTTATCAGTTTACGGTGGAGGACCTTCATGTAGAGGATTATGTGACCGGTCCCCAGATAAAAAATATCCCCATTGCGGTATAAAGGAGGAACAGGAATATGAATATGATCGTGGCAGTAGACAAAAACTGGGCTATCGGATGCAATAACAAGCTTCTGGTCAGTATTCCGGCTGATATGAAATTTTTCCGGGAGACCACTACGGGAAAAGTGGTAGTCATGGGAAGAAAAACACTGGAAAGCTTTCCAAACGGACTTCCGCTGAAAAACCGCACCAACATCGTGCTCACAGCCAATGAAAACTACGACGGCAGGGGAGCCATCGTGGTGCACAGCATGGAGGAACTGAAGGAAGAACTGAAAAAATACAAAAGCGAAGACATCTATGTGATCGGAGGCGGAAAGATGTATGAACAGCTGCTGCCTCTGTGTGATACGGTCCATGTGACAAAAATCGATCATGCTTACGAAGCAGATACCTATTTCCCAAATCTGGATGAAAGAAAAGAGGAGTGGGAGATCACGGCGGACAGCGATGAGCAGACGTATTTTGATCTGGAATACTGGTTTTTGAAATATGAGAGAAAATAAAAAAAGTGCGGAACGGGATTTCCCGGTTGCCGCACTTTTTTTGAAAGATTATCTGATGACTTTGATCCATCCTTTGGGAGCTTCGATGCGTCCCATCTGGATGCCGGTCAGTGTATCATAAAGCTTTTTGGTCACAGGACCCATTTCTGTCATTCCGCTGGGCATACAGATCTCTTTTCCGTGATCCACGATCTTTCCAACCGGGGAGATGACTGCAGCAGTACCGCAAAGTCCGCATTCTGCAAAATCTTTTACTTCATCAAAGAAGACTTCACGTTCTTCCACTTCCAGACCCAGATATTCTTTTGCCACATAGACCAGAGAACGGCGGGTGATGGAGGGCAGGATACTGGGAGACTTGGGTGTAACCACCTTGCCGTCTTTCGTAACGAAGAGGAAGTTGGCTCCGCCGGTTTCTTCTACTTTTGTTCTGGTAGCTGCATCCAGGTACATATTTTCGTCAAATCCCTGTCTGTGAGCATCCATGATCGCATATAAGCTCATGGCATAATTAAGACCTGCTTTGATATGGCCGGTTCCGTGAGGAGCTGCACGGTCATAGTCGCAGACACGGATGGTGATCGGCTTTGCGCCGCCCTTGAAGTAGGGACCTACCGGAGTGGCGAAGATACGGAACTGATATTCATCAGCCGGTTTTACGCCGATTACCGGGCTGCTTCCGAACATATAGGGACGAAGATACAGAGTAGCTCCGCTTCCGTAGGGGGGTACATAGGCAGCATTTGCATCTACAACGGAAACTACGGCATCGATCCATTTATCTTCCGGGAATACCGGCATTTCAAGACGCAAGCAGGAATCTTTCATACGGGCTGCGTTTAAGTCCGGACGGAAGGTTACGATGTGTCCGTCTTCTGTGGTGTAAGCTTTCAGACCTTCGAAACAGGACTGGGAATACTGCAGCACACCTGCACACTCACTGATCTGTACGGTAGCATCAGAGGTGAGGCAGCCTTCATCCCATGCGCCGCTTTTGTAATTGGCCACGAAACGTTTGTCTGTCTGGATGTAACTGAATCCCAGGCTGGACCAGTCAATATTCTTTTTTTCCATAATAATCACTCCTTCATTTGTAGTGCTGAGGAAAGTCCTCACATTTCTATCAGTTTACCACTGCGGAAAAAAGCAGTCAAGAGCTTGAAGGGAAAGAAGGGATGTTGTATACTGAAAAAAAGACACGACAGGGAGGTTTTTCTCATGAAAAGATCGGAAATCAACAATTGTATCCGTTATATGGAAGCTTTAATAAAAGAACATGGATTTTCACTTCCTCCGTTCTGCAGCTGGACGCCGCAGGAGTGGGAGACGAAGAATCATGAATATGATGAGATCCGTGACAATATGCTGGGATGGGATATCACGGATTTTGGACAGGGCAACTGGGAGAAGCTGGGATTTGCGCTGATCACCATCCGAAACGGCAACCAGAATAACCCCAAATATAAAAAAGTGTATGCGGAGAAGCTGCTGATGCTCAAGGAAGGCCAGAAGGCGCCCATGCATTTTCACTGGGTGAAGAGTGAGGACATTATCAACCGGGGAGGCGGCACTCTGATCATTCATGTGTACGATGACAAGGGGGATGGAAGCCTGTCACCGGAGGATGTGACGATCAACTCAGATGGAAGATCCTATACAGCTCCGGCAGGAACCGGTGTGGAGTTAAAGCCGGGTGAGAGCCTGACACTGTGGCCTCATCAGTATCACGATTTTGAAGTAAAGCCGGGAACAGGGGATGTACTGATCGGGGAAGTGTCCATGTGCAACGATGACAATGCGGACAACCGGTTCTATCAGGAAATGGGAAGATTTCCGGCCATTGAAGAGGATGAACCGCCTTACCGTCTGCTGTGCTTTGAATATCCGAAAGCAGTGGAATAAAGAAAACGAGGTGCGTGATGTATAGAGAACATACAAAAAAGATCCGGATCGGCGACCGGGTCATCGGAGGAGGCAATCCGATCCTGATCCAGTCAATGACGAACACAAAGACAGAAGATGTAAAAGCCACGGTGGAACAGATACAGCGTCTGACTGCAGCGGGATGTGAGATCATCCGCTGTACCGTTCCTACCATGGAAGCGGCGCAGGCTTTAAAGGAGATCAAAAAACAGATCTCCATTCCTCTTGTGGCAGACATTCATTTTGATTACAAAATGGCCATCGCAGCCATTGAAAACGGTGCAGATAAGATCCGGATCAATCCGGGAAACATCGGAAGCAAAGAACGGGTGCGTGCGGTGGTGGATGCTGCGAAGGAACGGAATATCCCTATCCGGGTAGGAGTCAACAGCGGTTCCCTTGAAAAAGAACTGGTGGAGAAATATCATGGGGTGACGGCGGAAGGGATCGTGGAAAGCGCCCTTGACAAGGTCCATATCATTGAGGATCTGGGATATGATAATCTGGTAATCAGCATCAAATCATCCGATGTGCTGATGTGCGTAAAAGCCCATGAAGTGATGGCGGAAAAGACCGGCTATCCTCTTCATGTGGGAATTACCGAGGCGGGAACTCTGCTGTCAGGAAACATCAAATCAGCCATAGGACTGGGACTGATCCTGTCTAAAGGAATCGGAGATACCATCCGGGTGTCCCTGACAGGAGACCCGGCGGAAGAGATCAAGTCTGCAAAGCTGATCCTGCGGACCCTGGGGCTTCGAAAAGGCGGGATCGAGGTGGTATCCTGTCCGACCTGCGGAAGAACCAGCATTGATCTCATTGGTCTTGCCAATGCGGTGGAAGATATGGTAGCAGACATTCCTCTGGACATTAAGGTGGCTGTGATGGGATGCGTCGTCAACGGCCCTGGGGAAGCAAAAGAAGCAGATATCGGAATCGCCGGAGGAAAAGGCGAGGGCCTTCTGATTAAAAAAGGTGAAGTAATCAGAAAGCTGCCGGAGCAGGAACTGCTTCCGGCGCTGCGGGAAGAACTCCTGCATTGGAAAGAACAGCAGTAAACGACAGAAGCAAACGACAGAAGCAAACGACAGAAGCAAACGACAGAAAAGATACGGGGGATACTATGTCAGAAAAACGCTTCATGGAAGTATTTCCGGAGGTAAAAGTAAAAGAAGAAGTGAAGAATCTTTTTGCAAAGGTGACGGTTACGAAAGTGACCGTCACTTCTGCCAGGGATCTTCTGCGCATTTTTGTTCTCAGTGATACCTGGATCCATAAGAGATATATTTATGAGATGGAGGAGGCGATTCGCACGCAGTGCTTTGGAACGGAGCAGATGCAGGTGAAGATCCTGGAAACCTTCCGCCTTTCCGGCCAGTATACGCCGGAAAACTTTTTTCCTGTTTATAAAGACAGTATTCTCCTGGAACTGAAAGGATACAGTATTTTTGAATATAATCTGCTGCGGCAGGCAGAGTGTACCTTCAGTGCATCTGACTGTATGGATATGACCATCGAGGAGTCAGTGGTGCTGGAGGGAAAAGCGGAAGAGCTGGTACGGATCCTGGAGAAGATATTCTGTGAGAGGTGCGGAATGTCACTGAAGATCGCCCTTCATCAGAAGGAAGCCAAAATGAGCAAGGCAAGGCGCAACAGCGATATTCTGATCCAGCAGGAGGTAGAAGCCATTGTAAGCCGTCTGGAGCAGGGAAAAGCACAGAAGGAGCAGGAAGCGGCTGCATCCAGGGAAGAACTCCTGATCGCACAGGAAGAGCCGAAGACCGGGAATGGTGCGGCAAAAGAACCGGCAAAACCGTCAGGAACACCGGGTCCGGCAAAACCGGTTACCGGAGGGCAGGATCCAAAAGGTGGTTCCTTCAGGCGCCAGGGCGGTGAGTTCAAAAGAGCACTGAAGCGTTCGGATAATCCTGATGTGTTCTACGGGAGAGACTTTGAGGAGGATGCCATTCCCATCAGCAGCATAGAAGGCGAGATGGGTGAAGTGGTGATCCGCGGGCAGATCCGGGAACTGGAGACCAGGGATATCCGGGGAGAGAAGACCATTGTCATCCTCAGCATTACGGATTTTACGGATACCATTGTGGTCAAAATGTTCCTGGGGACAGAGCAGATACCGGAGCTGACAGAAAACCTGAAAAAAGGAGCTTTTGTGAAACTCAAAGGCGTGACTACCATAGACCGGTTCGACAGTCAGCTTACCATCGGTTCTGTGGTAGGAGTAAAGAAAACGGTGGATTTTCGGGTTCCCAGAGTGGATACCTATCCGGAAAAACGGGTGGAACTTCACTGTCACACAAAAATGAGTGATATGGATGGAGTTTCCGAGGCGAAGGATATTGTAAAACAGGCCTATAAATGGGGACAGCCGGCCATTGCCATCACCGATCACGGCGCAGTGCAGGCATTTCCGGATGCCAATCATGTGATCGAGGATATTGACCGGGATTACCGGGCAAAATATCAGAAAGAACATCCGGAGGCAACAAAAGAGGAATTGAAAAAGATTGCAGATCCCTTTAAAGTAATCTACGGGGTGGAAGCCTATCTGGTGGATGACCTGAAAAATATCGTAGTGAATTCAGATGGAAGAAGCCTTCGTGATACCTATGTGGTATTTGACCTGGAGACCACAGGCTTCAGTCCGGTGAATAACCGGATCATCGAGATCGGAGCCGTGAAGGTGGTGAACGGTGAGATTACAGAGCAGTTTTCCACCTTTGTCAATCCTAAAGTGCCGATTCCTTTTAAAATCGAAGAACTGACCAGTATCAATGACCATATGGTGATGGATGCGCCGGAGATCGAAGAGATTCTTCCGAAGTTTCTGGAATTTGTGGGGGATGCGGTACTGGTTGCCCACAATGCCGGGTTTGATGTGAGCTTTATTGAAGAAAACTGCAGAAGACTGGGCTATCCCAGGAGTTTTGTTTATCTGGATACGGTAGCCCTTGCAAGAGTGCTTCTGCCGCAGCTGAACCGGTTTAAGCTGGACACGGTGGCGAAGGCGCTGCAGATCAGCCTGCATCACCACCACCGGGCGGTGGATGATGCGGCCTGCACAGCAGAGATCTTTGTAAAATTTGTGGAAATGCTGGAAAAGCAGGAAGTGAGCGATCTGGACGGGGTCAATGCCCTGGGAAGTGCTTCCCTGGAGCAGATCAAAAAGCTGCCCACCTATCATGCCATTATTCTGGCGAAAAATGAAGTGGGAAGAGTGAATCTCTATCGTCTGGTGTCTTATTCTCATCTGCAGTATTATAACCGCAGGCCGAGAATACCAAAAAGTGCACTGTTAAAATACCGGGAAGGCCTGATCCTGGGTTCCGCCTGTGAGGCCGGAGAATTATTCCAGGCGGTGCTGGAAGAAAAGACAGATCAGGAGATCGCCCGTCTGGTGGATTTTTATGATTATCTGGAGATCCAGCCCATCGGCAACAACGCCTTTATGCTGCGGGAAGACCGGGATGATGTGCGTACAGAAGAGGATCTTAAGAATCTGAACCGAAAGATCGTGAAGCTGGGAGAACAGTTCGGAAAGCCTGTGGTCGCCACCTGCGATGTCCATTTCCTGAATCCGGAGGATGAGGTGTACCGGCGGATCATCATGGCCGGAAAAGGATTTAAGGATGCAGACAGTCAGGCTCCGCTCTATCTTCGGACGACAGAGGAGATGCTGAAAGAATTTGAATATCTGGGAGCGGAAAAAGCAGAAGAGGTAGTCATCACCAATTCCAATAGAATTGCGGCCATGTGTGAGAAAATCTCTCCGGTTCGTCCCGATAAATGTCCGCCGGTCATTGAGGATTCCGATAAGACTCTGCGTGAGATCTGCTATAACCGGGCCCATGAGATCTACGGGGAGGAGCTTCCGCCTGTGGTTACAGAACGTTTGGAGAGAGAACTTCATTCCATTATTTCCAACGGGTTTGCGGTAATGTATATCATTGCCCAGAAGCTGGTATGGAAATCCAATGCGGACGGATATCTGGTAGGCTCCAGAGGGTCAGTCGGATCTTCCTTTGTGGCTACCATGGCGGGAATCACGGAGGTAAATCCGCTGCGGCCTCATTATTACTGCGAAGACTGTCACTATTATGATTTTGATTCCGATGATGTGAAACCCTTTGCCGGAAGAGCCGGGTGTGACATGCCGGATAAAAACTGTCCCAACTGCGGAGCGCCTCTTCGGAAAGAGGGATTTGATATCCCCTTTGAGACGTTCCTGGGATTTAAGGGAAACAAGGAGCCGGATATCGACCTGAACTTCTCCGGAGATTATCAGAGTAATGCCCACCGGTATACAGAGGTTATTTTCGGGGAGGGACACACCTTCCGTGCCGGAACCATCGGTACACTGGCCGATAAGACCGCATTCGGATATGTAAAGAATTATTTTGAAGAGCGGGGACACAGGAAACGGACCTGTGAGATCAATCGGATCGTAGAGGGATGTGTAGGAGTGAGAAGGACAACGGGACAGCATCCGGGGGGAATCATAGTGCTTCCCCACGGAGAAGAGATTTATTCCTTTACACCGGTACAGCATCCGGCCAACGACACGGAGACCGATATCATTACCACGCATTTTGACTATCACTCCATAGATCATAACCTGCTGAAGCTGGATATTCTGGGGCACGATGATCCCACCATGATCCGTATGCTGGAGGATCTGACCGGTCTGGATGCCAAGACGATCCCGCTGGATGATAAGGGAGTCATGTCGCTCTTTACCAGTACGGAGGCTCTCGGGGTGACGCCGGAGGAGATCATGGGATGTCCGCTGGGCTCCCTGGGAATTCCGGAATTCGGAACGGATTTTGTCATTCAGATGCTTCAGGATACGAAGCCCCAGAGCTTCTCGGATCTGGTGCGTATTTCCGGTCTGTCCCACGGAACGGATGTATGGCTTGGAAATGCGCAGACTCTTATTCAGGAGGGAAAAGCGACGATCTCCACTGCCATCTGTACCAGAGATGATATCATGACCTATCTTATTAATATGGGGATGGACAGCGAACAGTCCTTTACGATCATGGAGAGCGTGCGTAAGGGCAAGGGATTGAAGCCGGAGTGGGAAGAAGATATGAAAGCCCATGGGGTGCCGGACTGGTACATCTGGTCCTGTAAGAAGATCAAATATATGTTCCCCAAGGCCCATGCGGCGGCTTATGTCATGATGGCATACCGGATCGCCTACTGTAAGGTCTATTATCCGCTGGCCTACTATGCGGCTTATTTCAGCATCCGTGCATCAGCCTTCAATTACGAGCTGATGTGCCAGGGACATGAAAAACTGCTGAATTATATGAAAGAATATAAGAAAAACTATGACAGCCTGACTAAGAAAGAGCAGGATACTTACAAAGATATGAAGAGCGTACAGGAAATGTATGCAAGAGGCTTTGAGTTTATGCCCATCGATCTGGAAAGAGCCCAGGCAAATAAATTCCAGATCATAGACGGAAAACTGATGCCGGCTCTTTCTACCATAGACGGACTGGGGGACAAAGCGGCGGAGGCTGTGGTGGAAGCAGTGAAGGACGGACCGTTTTTATCCAAGGACGATTTCTGGCAGAGAACCAAGGTCAGCAAGAGCGTCATCGATGTGATGGATGATCTGGGGATCCTTGGAGATCTTCCTGAGTCCAACCAGTTATCTCTGTTTGATTTTTAAGAGAGACAGTGTTATACTACCAAAAAGAGTCCGCATAAGGAGAGTGAATAAGGATGAGAGCATTTAATAAATCAACAAAGCTGGATCATGTCTGTTATGATATCAGGGGACCGGTTCTGGATGAAGCCAACCGGATGATCGAAAATGGAGACACGATCTTAAAATTAAATATCGGCAACCCGGCGCCTTTTGGATTCCGGGCGCCGGATGAAGTGGTAAAGGATATGATGTGGAACCTGACAGAGACCCAGGGATATTCGGATTCCCGGGGACTGTTCTCTGCAAGAAAAGCCATTATGCAGTACTGTCAGTTAAAAAAGATCCCCAATGTGAGCATGAATGATATTTATCTGGGCAACGGAGTCAGTGAAATGATCATGATGTCCATGCAGGGACTTTTGAATAACGGGGATGAAATTCTGGTGCCGGCACCGGATTATCCTCTGTGGACCGGAGCCATCACACTGGCAGGAGGAACAGCGGTCCATTATATCTGCGACGAGCAGTCAGACTGGTATCCAGATATTGAGGATATGAGGAGCAAGATCACCGATAAGACCAAGGGAATCGTGATCATCAATCCCAACAACCCCACAGGTGCACTGTATCCCAGAGAGGTGCTGGCTCAGATCGCTGAGCTGGCAAGAGAACATCAGCTGATCATTTTTTCCGATGAGATCTATGACCGTCTTGTGATGGATGAAGAAAAACATGT
This sequence comes from Marvinbryantia sp., assembly GCA_016297895.1. Taxonomy (GTDB): domain Bacteria; phylum Bacillota; class Clostridia; order Lachnospirales; family Lachnospiraceae; genus Marvinbryantia. Next base: position 18,203 of record JAEDFS010000024.1, on the reverse strand, counting down.
ATCTATCGCTTCCCTCTGCCCGGATCTTTTTTGTGTGACCATGAACGGCTTATCCAAATCTCACCGGATCGCCGGATATCGTGTGGGCTGGATGGTGTTAAGCGGAGATAAGAGCCGTGCGAAGGGATACATGGAAGGCATCAATATGCTGTCCAATATGCGTCTCTGCTCCAATGTGCCGGCTCAGTCCATCGTTCAGACAGCACTGGGCGGATATCAGAGTTCCGATGAGCTTTTAGTGCCCGGCGGACGTTTGTACGAGCAGAGAGAGTTCATCTATAAGGCGCTCAATGATATTCCGGGAGTCAGTGCCGTAAAACCCAGGGCAGCCTTTTATATTTTCCCGAAGCTGGATGTGGAGCGGTTCAACATTACCAATGACGAACAGTTTGCCCTGGACTTCCTGAAAAAGCAGAAGATCCTGATCAATCATGGTACGGCATTTAATTATCCCACACCGGATCATTTCCGAATCGTATATCTTCCGAGAAAAGAGATACTGGAAGAGGCAATGAACAAGCTGGAATTATTCCTGAGCAAATACAGACAGAAATAGGCGGTATCTTATGCTGGAGTGTTTTTACCCGGATGAATATCTGGATTCTACCTATGAAATTGATTTTAACGAATGGCATCGGAAAGGATACCGGGGTGTCCTTTTTGATATTGATAATACCCTGGTGCCCCACGGGGCACCGGCGGATGAGAGAGCGAGACAGCTTTTTGGAAAGCTTCATTCCCTGGGAATGCAATGCTGCCTGATCTCCAATAATCAGCTTCCCAGGGTGAAGCCGTTTGCGGAGGATGTGGGAGCATATTATATAGAAAATGCCCATAAGCCTTCCGTAAAAAGCTATGAGAAGGCAATGGAGAAGATGGGCACGACCCGGGAAAACACCCTGTTTGTGGGAGATCAGCTGTTTACGGATGTGTATGGTGCAAAACGCACCGGGATCCGAAGCATTCTGGTGAAGCCGATCCATCCGAAAGAAGAAATACAGATCGTACTGAAGCGATATCTGGAAAAGATCGTTTTATATTTTTATAAACGAAGAAAGAGGGCGTCATGAGGCATACGATTCTCCTGGGATTTATGGGAGCGGGAAAGACCAGCATCGGAAAGAAGCTGGCAAAAGAGACGGGGATCCGTTTTGTGGATACGGATCAGATGATCGAAGAACAGACCGGGAGAGTGATCCGGGATATTTTCGCTGAGGATGGTGAGGAGTTTTTCCGGAACCTGGAAACAGAGCTTCTTAAGCAGCTTCAGAATGAGACAGAGCCTCTGGTGATCGCAGTGGGAGGCGGACTTCCGGTGCGGGAGGTCAACCGCCGTTATCTGAAAGCGCTTGGTAAGACGGTTTATCTGAAAGCGGAAGTGGATACGCTGGTGAACCGGCTTCATGGAGACACCACCAGACCGAAGCTGATGGGAGGAGATTTAAGAGAAAAGATCCTTTCCCTGATGGCGGCCAGGGAAGAAAAGTACCTGGATGCAGCTGATCTGGTGTATTCTACAGACGGAAAAAGCCTGATTCAGTCGGTGAAAGAGCTTCAGAAACTACTTTTTGCGTAAAAACCGGGTCAGAATGATAAAAAAATCTTGAAATAGAGAATAATTTATTATAGAATGAATTCATCTATGGGAATGATTGTTTCCCGTACCTGTAAATCGAAGGAGGAAAATGATTCATGATATCAGCAGGAGATTTTAGAAATGGTGTAACTCTGGAAATCGAAGGCAACATTTTTCAGATCGTAGAATTTCAGCATGTAAAACCTGGTAAGGGTGCAGCATTCGTAAGAACAAAATTAAAAAACATCATCAACGGCGGTGTCGTTGAAAAGACTTTCAGACCGACAGAGAAATTCCCGCAGGCTCGTATTGACCGTGTGGATATGCAGTATCTGTACTCTGACGGAGATCTGTATCACTTTATGAACGTAGAGACCTACGATCAGATCGCACTGAGCGAATCTGATATCGGAGATTCTCTGAAATTTGTAAAAGAAAATGAAATGGTAAAAGTATGTTCCCATAACGGAAACGTATTTGCAGTAGAGCCGCCTTTATTTGTAGAACTGGAGATCACAGATACAGAGCCGGGCTTCAAGGGCGATACCGCACAGGGCGCTACCAAGCCGGCAACTGTTGAGACAGGTGCGGTTGTGTATGTACCGCTGTTCGTAAACCAGGGCGACGTGATCAAGATCGATACCCGTACAGGCGAATATCTGTCCAGAGTATAGGAAAATCTCTCTTGCATATGCGCAGAAACTGTGCTATAATGCAGGCGTTGTGTAACTTTTAACTGTAGGGACTTACAGGGATAGCCCGGGATATCTTGCTGTGGAAACATGAGGAGCAGCATTGGCCGGGAAGGATTGGGAAAGATTCCCATAGGCAGTTCACGAATTCAGAGAATATGAGGTGGAAAAAATGAAAGAAGGAATTCATCCTGAGTATCATCAGGCAACAGTAACTTGCAACTGCGGCAACACATTCGTAACAGGTTCTACCAAGAAAGAGATCCACGTAGAAATCTGTTCCAAATGCCATTCATTCTACACAGGCCAGCAGAAAGCTGCAGCAGCTCGTGGACGTATTGATAAATTCAATAAGAAATATGGTATTACAAAATAGTGAGTGTAAGGGAAGGTTGAGGTTGCGAAATCTCAACCTTCTTTCAAATGTGACAGCAGCAGGGATTACGAAGTGACCCGGGGCTGTCTGTCCTGTTTTCAGGGTAAGGTAAGGAGGAAGATCCTATGAAGGGATCCGGAATTGGCGGCCAGGCCGTCATGGAAGGTATTATGATGAAAAACGGGGACCGGTACGCAGTCGGTGTCCGCAAACCGGATAAAGAGATTATTGTGAAGACGTCGGAGTACCCCAGCTATATCAAAGGGAAAAAGATACTCTCTCTTCCGTTTGTAAGGGGTGTCTTTAATTTTGTGGATTCTCTGGTGCTTGGAATGAAAACACTGACTTATTCCGCCGGCTTTTTTGACGATGAAGAGGAAGAGCAGCCGACCAAAGAACCGTCAAAACTGGAGAAAAAGCTGGATGCATTTCTGGATACCAAAAAGGGAATGGATATTCTGATGGGAATTACCGTGACGATCTCCATGGTTCTGGCGATTGCAATGTTTATGATCGTGCCGTATCTGGCTGCACAGCTGATCGGAAAAGTGACAGATTCTCAAAATGTGATCGCTGTCTGCGAAGGTATTCTGAAAATTGCGATCTTCATGCTGTACATCCTGCTGATCTCCAGAATGAAGGATATCCAGCGTGTGTTTATGTATCATGGGGCAGAACACAAATGTATCAATTGCATTGAACATGGACTGGAACTGAATGTGGAAAATGTAATGAAAAGTTCCAGAGAACATAAAAGATGCGGAACCAGCTTTCTGCTGATCGTGATGATCGTCAGTGTGATTCTGCATTTATTCATCCGGGTGGATTCCAAGGTAGTGGGATTTGTGATCCGTCTTCTGCTTTTGCCGGTTATTGCCGGAATCTCTTATGAATTTATCCGTCTGGCAGGCTGCAGCGAAAACAAACTGGTAGCTGCTTTAAGCAAACCGGGGATGATGCTTCAGCGAATGACCACCAGAGAGCCGGAACCGGATATGGTGGAAGTGGCCATTGCTGCGGTAGAAGCGGTATTTGACTGGAAAAAGTTCCTGAATGAAAATTTTGGAACCAGTTACGAACTGACAGAAAAAGAGTATGTCTGTGGTGAGACCATTGTGCCGGGCACAGAAAAAAAAGGACAGAAAACCGGTGAGACGGTGAAGGCGGAGGAAGCTCTGTCATGAATTACCGTACAGCGCTTGCAAATGGAACCGAATATCTGAAAAGCCAGGGGGTGGAGGAAGCATCCGCCGACGCCTGGCTTTTGCTGGAATTCTGTACCGGAGTGGACAGGACCCGTTATTTCCTGATCCAGACAGAAGAAATGAAAAAAGAACAGGAAGACAGGTATTTCAGTTTCATTGAAAAACGGGGAGAGCGGATTCCTCTCCAGTATCTGACCGGGAATCAGATGTTCTATGGGAGACTATTTTGTGTGGGCCCTCAGGTGCTGGTGCCTCGCCAGGATACAGAAGTTCTGGTAGAAGAGAGTCTGAAAAAGATCCGGGATGGACAGCGGGTAATGGATATTTGCACCGGGTCCGGCTGTATCATTATCACACTGGCGGCAGAAAAAAACATCCGGGCGGAAGCTGTGGATATTTCCGAAGAGGCTCTTAAGATCGCAGAAGAGAATGCAGTCAGAAATCATTGCCGGGTTCGTTTTTTTCAAAGCGATCTTCTTAAAAATGCAGAGGGAATATTTGACTGCATCGTGTCCAATCCCCCTTATATCCCAACGGAAGAGATTGGGAAACTGATGCCGGAGGTGCGGGATCATGAGCCGGTGCTTGCCCTGGACGGCAGGGAAGACGGGCTGTATTTTTACAGACGCATCGTGGAGGATGCCTGGGATCATTTGACAGAGGGAGGATGGCTTCTGTTTGAGATCGGGTTTGACCAGGCGGCAGAAGTGTTTGAAATGATGAAACACAAAGGGTATCATGGAATTGAAGTAAAGAAAGATCTGGCCGGTCTGGACCGGGTAGTGATGGGACAAAAATAACAGGAGGAATGAAATGTTTGATAAGCTGGAGGATTTACTGATCCGTTTTGAAGAAATCTTAAACGAATTGAATGAGCCTACGGTGGCAAATAACCAGGCTCGCTTCCAGAAGCTGATGAAAGAGCAGAGCGATCTGCAGCCGATCGTGGATACTTATAAGGAATATAAGGACTGCAGACAGACGGTGGAGGACAGCCTGTCCATGCTGGAGGAAGAATCCGATGAGGAAATGCGCGAAATGCTCAAGGAGGAACTGAGTGAAGCAAAGAGCCGGATCGGAGAACTGGAACAGAAGCTGAAGATCCTGCTGCTCCCAAAAGATCCCAACGATGATAAGAACGTGATCGTGGAGATACGTGCGGGAGCGGGCGGAGACGAAGCTGCCCTGTTTGCGGCGGAGATGTATCGTCTTTATGTAAAATATGCGGAGAAAAACCGCTGGAGAGTGGAGCTTCTCGGTGTGGATGAGATCGGCATCGGCGGAATGAAGGAAGTCAACTTTATGATCACCGGTCAGGGTGCCTATTCCAAACTGAAATACGAGAGCGGCGTGCACCGTGTACAGCGTGTGCCGGAGACGGAGTCAGGAGGACGTATCCATACCTCTACCATCACGGTGGCAGTGATGCCGGAAGCAGAGGATGTGGATGTAGTCATTGACGAAAAAGACATCCGCATCGACGTCATGCGTGCGTCCGGAAACGGCGGACAGTGTGTCAACACCACAGATTCTGCCGTGCGTCTGACCCATTATCCCACCGGGATCGTGGTATACAGCCAGACTGAGAAATCACAGCTTCAGAATAAGGCCAAGGCTTTCGCACTTCTGCGGGCAAAGCTGTATGACATCGAACAGCAGAAAGCCCATGATGCGGAAGCGGAGATGAGAAGAAGCCAGATCGGTACCGGTGATCGTTCTGAGAAGATCAGAACCTACAATTTTCCTCAGGGACGTGTCACCGATCACAGAATCAAGCTTACATTATATAAACTGGATTCGATTATGAATGGAGATATCGATGAACTGCTGGATAGCCTGATCGCAGCGGATCAGGCTGCAAAGCTTGCAAATCTGAATGAAGAATAATTCAAAAGGAGAGTTGTTATGGGAAAGTATTTTGGAACAGATGGATTTCGGGGAGAAGCAAATGTGAAACTGACCGTAGAGCATGCGTATAAAGTAGGCCGATTCCTGGGATGGTATTTTGGAAGAGAACATAAAGCAAACATCGTCATCGGAAAAGATACCAGAAGAAGCAGCTATATGTTTGAGTATTCTCTGGTAGCCGGACTGACTGCATCCGGAGCAGATGCTTATCTGCTTCATGTGACCACAACACCCAGTGTATCCTATGTGGTGCGTACGGAAGAATTTGACTGCGGAATCATGATCTCCGCCAGCCATAATCCCTTTTATGACAACGGAATCAAGATCATCAACGGAAGCGGCCATAAGATGGAAGCAAGTGTGGAAGAGATGATCGAGAAATACATCGACGGCGAGATCGAGGAGATCCCTTTTGCTACCAGGGAACAGATCGGACGTACCGTAGATTATGTGGCAGGAAGGAACCGTTACATCGGCTATCTGATCTCAATTGCCACCAGATCCTTTAAAAAATACCGCATTGGTCTGGACTGTGCCAACGGAAGTTCTTCTGCCATTGCAAAGAGCGTCTTTGATGCTCTGGGAGCAAAGACCTTTGTAATCAGCAATGAGCCGGACGGAACCAACATCAATACCAACTGCGGATCGACTCATATTGAACAGCTGCAGAAGTTGGTAAAAGAGAAAAAGCTGGATATCGGATTTGCCTTCGACGGAGACGCAGACCGCTGTATCGCTGTGGATGAGAACGGAGAAGTGGTGGACGGAGATAAGATTCTCTATGTCTGCGGAAAGTATTTAAAGGAAAACGGAAAGCTGAACAACAATACCGTAGTAACAACAATTATGTCTAACCTGGGTCTTTATAAGGCATTTGATGCTGCCGGCATTAAATATGAAAAGACTGCGGTAGGCGATAAATATGTATATGAGAATATGATGAAAAACGGCCACTGCCTGGGCGGTGAACAGTCCGGACATATTATTTTCAGCAAGCATGCCACTACAGGAGACGGCATCCTCACCTCTCTGATGGTTATGGAAGTAGTAACGGAGAAGAAAATGAGCCTGGGAACTATGGCAGCTGAAGTTCAGATCTATCCCCAGCTTCTGAAAAATGTCCGTGTGGCAGACAAAAAGGAAGCAAGAGAGAATGAAGCCGTAGTGGCTGCAGTCAATTCTGTGGCAGAAGCACTGGGAGACGAGGGAAGAATCCTGGTGAGAGAAAGCGGTACCGAACCGGTGATCCGTGTCATGGTGGAAGCGGCTTCAGAGGAGCTTTGTGAAAAATATGTAGATCAGGTCATTGACGTAATGACAAGACAGGGCCTGGTCGTACAGTAAACTGAGGCATTTTATGGAACATAAGTGGAAAAAACTGTTCGGGTATTACAGACCCTATCGAAAACTGTTCCTGGCGGATATGTTCTTTGCGATCCTGGGGGCTGGCGTGACCTTAGTCATCCCCCTGATCGTGCGTTATATTACCGGAACCGTTGTATTTTTGCCCCGGCAGGAAATGCTTTCCACCGTTCTGAAGCTGGCACTGGTGATGCTGGTGCTGGTTCTGGTGGAATGTTACAGTAATTTTTTTATCGGTTATTACGGACATATCTGCGGCGCAAGCATAGAGCGGGATATGCGCCGGGAAATATTTGCACATTATCAAAAGCTGTCTTTTTCCTTTTACGACAATCAAAAGGTAGGTCAGCTTTTGTCCCGTATTACCAGTGACCTGTTTGATATCAGTGAGCTTCTTCATCACGGACCGGAAGACCTGGTCATTTCACTGATCAAATTTGTGGGTTCCTTCGTGATCCTGATAAATATCAATGTGACGCTGGCACTGGTGTTGTTTTCTTTCATTCCGGTGATCGCAATCTATGCGTTTGTACTGAATAAGCGAATGAAAGCGGCATTTAAGACAAACCGTGCCAGAATGGCAGATATCAACAGCCAGATCGAGGACAGCCTGTCCGGGATCCGGGTGGTCAAATCCTTTGCCAATGAGGACATGGAGCTTGAAAAGTTCAGCAAAGGCAATCAGCGGTTTGTGGACAGCAAGCGGAAAAGTTATCAGTATATGGGCGCCTATAATTCCGGACTGGGAGCATTGATTTCCCTGGTGACGGTGGGAGTGGTGACGGCAGGAGCGGTTCTGATCTCAAAGGGAAGCCTGGATGCCACAGATCTGATCACATTTCTTTTGTATGTCAACAACTGCACGGAGCCTGTTAAAAAGCTGGTGAACTTTACGGAACAGTTCCAGAACGGCTACAGCGGATATGAGCGTTTCCTGGAGGTACTGGCCGTACAGCCGGATATTGCCGACTGTGAGCATCCGGTTTCGCTTGATCATGTGGAGGGAAATATCACCTTTGAGGATGTATCATTCCGCTATGAAGAAAATCTGGATAAGGTGCTAAGTCATATCGATCTTGAGGTGAAGGCGGGAGAATATATCGCCATTGCGGGAAGCTCCGGCGGCGGCAAGACGACTCTGTGCAGCCTGATTCCCAGGTTTTATGATGTGGAGAGCGGAAGAATCCTGCTGGACGGAACAGACATCAGAAAGATCCGGTTAAAGGACCTGAGAGACAATATCGGTATTGTGCAGCAGGATGTGTATTTATTTGCAGAGAATGTGATGGAGAATATCCGGTATGGAAAACCGGACGCTTCCGATGAAGAAGTGATTGAGGCAGCAAAACTGGCCAACGCCCATGAGTTTATCATGGAACTGCCCAACGGCTACCGGACGGATATCGGCCAGAGAGGTGTTAAACTCTCGGGAGGGCAGAAGCAGCGTCTGTCAATTGCCAGAGTCTTTTTAAAGAATCCGCCGATCCTGATCTTCGACGAGGCTACTTCTGCACTGGACAACGAAAGTGAAAAGATCATTCAGAAATCGCTGGAAGAACTGGCGAAAGGAAGAACCACTTTTGTGATCGCCCACCGGCTGACTACGATCCAGAATGCGGGAAAGATCCTGGTCATGACGGAAAATGGCATCGAAGAACAGGGTACGCATCAGGAACTGCTGGCGAAAAACGGAGTTTATGCAAAGCTTTATCATGTGTCTGACTGACAGACAACAGTATAAAAAGAAAAGAGGGATACAGTATGATTTCAGAGAAAATGATCGGTATGGTGCAGAACAGTTCTGCCATCCGGGCGATGTTTGAGGAAGGAAAGATCATGGCAGCGAAGTACGGCGCAGAAAATGTCTATGATTTCAGCCTCGGAAATCCCAACGTGCCGGCACCGGCAGAAGTGAAGGAAGCCATTGAGGAGATCCTCGGTGAGGAAGATTCCCTGATGGTACACGGTTATATGAGCAATTCCGGCTATGAGGATGTAAGACAGGCCATTGCGGATTCCATTAATAAAAAATTTGAGACACAGTTCCGGCAGGAAAACATTCTGATGACAGTAGGTGCCGCAGGAGGACTGAATGTGATTCTGAAGACCCTGTTAAATCCGCAAGATGAGGTACTGACATTTGCACCCTATTTCGGAGAGTACCGTTCCTATGTCAGCAATTTTGACGGGATCCTTAAGGCAGTTCCGGCCAATACCGTGGACTTCCAGCCGAATCTGGAGGCCTTTGAGACCATGATCACGCCAAAGACAAAAGCAGTGATCGTCAATACTCCCAATAATCCCACCGGAGTAGTCTATTCTGAGGACACCATCAAAAAACTGGCGCAGATCCTGGAAGATAAGCAGAAAGAATACGGAATCAGCATCTATCTGATCTCCGATGAACCTTACCGGGAGCTGGCTTATGATGGCGCTGAGGTTCCCTATCTGACAAAGTATTATAAAAATACGATCGTGGGATATTCCTTCAGCAAGTCCCTGTCCCTGCCGGGAGAGCGGATCGGCTATCTGGTGATCCCGGATGAGGCGGATGAAAGCGAACTGATCATCGGTGCTGCCAATGTGGCAAACCGGATCCTTGGGTATGTCAATGCACCCTCTTTGTTCCAGCGAGTGATCGCAAAATGTCTGGATGCGAAGGTGGACGTGGAGTATTATAACAGAAACCGTGAGACCCTGTATAACGGTCTGGTAAAAGCAGGATTCTCCTGCATCAGGCCGGAAGGTGCCTTTTATCTCTTTGTGAAGTCTCCTGTGGAGAATGAAAAAGAATTCTGTGAGGCTGCAAAGAAGTATCATCTTCTGATCGTGCCGGGTTCTTCCTTCGCCTGCCCGGGATATGTAAGGCTGGCATACTGTGTGTCTTATGAGACGGTAACAGGTGCCCTCCCCAAATTTGAAGAACTGGCAAAAGAATACGGTCTGTCATAGATTTCGCAGAGAGAAAAACGTGGAGGTGGATTATGAAATCCTGGGAAGAAAATGTGAGAAAAGTGATCCCTTATACACCGGGGGAACAGCCGGACTTTCCGGATATGATCAAACTGAATACCAATGAAAATCCCTATCCCCCTGCTCCGGGCACACTGGAGAAGATCCGGAACATGAATCCGGAGCAGCTCAGACTCTATCCGGCACCGGGAGCAGACAGCCTGGTAAATGCCCTGGCCGGCTACTATCATCTGAAGAAGGAAGAGGTCTTTGTGGGAGTGGGATCTGATGATGTACTTGCGATGGCCTTTCTCACCTTTTTCCAGTCAGGAAAGCCGATCCTGTTTCCGGATATCACCTATTCCTTTTATGATGTATGGGCCGATCTGTTCCGGATCCCCTATGAGTGTCAGCCTCTGGATGAACAGTTCTGCATCCGCAAGGAAGACTATCTGAAAGAAAACGGCGGGATCATTTTCCCAAATCCCAATGCGCCTACCGGAGTGGAGATGCCCCTGGCGGATATTGAAGAGATCATTTCCGGCAATCCGGATGTAGTAGTAATCGTGGATGAGGCATATATTGATTTCGGAGGAACTTCTGCACGGGAACTGATCCACAAATATGAAAATCTCCTGGTAGTACAGACCTTTTCCAAATCAAGATCCATGGCGGGAATGCGGATCGGATATGCATTTGGCTGTCCCAGGATCATCAAGTATCTCAATGATGTCAAATACTCCTTTAATTCCTATACCATGAACCGGCCCAGTCTGGAGATCGGCCTGGCGGCTCTTGAGGATGAGGAGTATTTCCAGGAAACAAGACAGAAGATCATGCATACCAGAGAGAGGATGAAAAAGGAGCTGGCAGAGCTGGGATTTCGTTTTGCGGATTCCAAAACCAATTTCCTCTTTGTGACCCATCCGGAATATGATGCAAAGGAACTTTTTGAAGCACTGAAGGAAAAGCATATTTTTGTCCGGTATTTTAAGAAGCCCAGGATCGATCAGTATCTTCGGATCACCATCGGGACGGATGAGGAGATGGATACTTTGCTTTCGTTCCTTCGCAGTTACAAGAAATAGAATATAAGGAGAGTTGATATGAATAGTTTACTGGCCTGGTTTTCAGCCACATTCGGAAGTATTTTATCAAAAGAGGCACTGGTATTTCTCGTTTCCATGGTTCCGATCCTGGAACTGAGGGGCGGACTGATCATGGCGTCTCTTCTTCATATTGAAATGTGGAAGGCCATTGCCATCTGTGTAATCGGCAACATTATCCCGGTGCCCTTTATTCTTCTGCTGATCACTCCGATCTTTAACTGGCTGAAGAAGACGAAGTTTTTTAGGCCCATGGTGGAAAAGCTGGAGAGAAAAGCCATGAGCAAAAAGGACAACATTGAGAAATATGAGTTCTGGGGTCTGGTACTGTTTGTGGGAATTCCTCTTCCGGGAACAGGAGCATGGACAGGATCCCTGATCGCAGCGCTTCTTGATATGAAATTTAAGAAAGCATTTCCGGCGGTACTGATCGGTATCTGCATGGCAACCGTGATCATGACCACTCTTTCCTATCTGATCCCCGGGATGTTTTTCTAGAGGCGGTGGATCGAAATGGAGAAAGAAACAGGAGCATACACGGGCTTTGCCGGGGTCTATGATCTGTTTATGAAAGAGATCCCTTACGGGAAATGGTATGAATCTGTAAAAAAGATCCTGGAGAGTTACGGAATCGAAGACGGTCTGGTGCTGGAACTGGGATGCGGTACCGGAACCTTTACTGAGCTGCTCGCCCGGGGCGGATATGATATGATCGGGATCGACAGCTCGGCGGATATGCTGGAGATCGCTATGGAGAAAAAGGAAAAGTCCGGATCAGACATTCTGTATCTTCAGCAGGATATGCGGGAATTTGAACTCTATGGAACCGTGAGAGCGGTGGTCAGTGTCTGTGATTCCATGAATTATATCGGCACGGAAGAAGAATTAAGACAGGTATTTTCTCTGGTCAATAATTATCTGGATCCCGGCGGAATCTTTCTGTTTGATTTAAAGACGCCCTATTATTTCCGGGAAGTGATGGGGGACTGTGTTCTTGCGGAGAATCAGGAAGAGGGAAGCTATATCTGGGAAAACTATTATTATGAGGAGGAGCAGGTCAACGAATATGATCTGACTCTTTTTGTCCGGGAACCCTCCGGGCTGTTTCAGAAATATCAGGAGACCCATTACCAGAAAGCCTATGAGACGGAGAACGTGTTTCGTCTGCTGAAAGAGGCCGGTCTGGTTCCTCTTACGGTGTGTGATGCAGAAACAAAAGACACACCGGAAGCAGACAGTGAACGGATCTATATCATTGCCCGGGAATCCGGAAAATAAGGAGAAGTTGGAAAATCATGTTAGATTATATCGTACGCGCAACAGCAGCAGACAGCCAGATTCGCGCCTTTGCTGCCACAACAAGAGAAATGGTGGAATTTGCCAGAAATGCTCATAACACAAGCCCCGTGGCTACGGCGGCACTTGGCAGGCTTCTGACAGCAGGAGCCATGATGGGAAGCATGATGAAGGGAGAAAAGGATGTCCTGACTCTTCAGATCAAGGCAGGAGGGCCCTTAAAGGGAATTACCGTGACAGCGGATTCCCACGGAAATGTAAAAGGCTATGTGGGAAATCCCAATGTAGTGATCCCTGCCAACAGTAAGGGAAAGCTTGACGTGGCCGGAGCGGTAGGTCCGGGATTTTTGAATGTGATCAAGGATCTTGGCATGAAAGAGCCTTATTCGGGGCAGACTATGCTGCAGACCTGTGAGATCGCAGAAGATCTTACTTATTATTTTGCTACATCAGAGCAGGTACCTTCCGCAGTGGGACTGGGAGTTCTGATGAACAAAGAGAATACAGTGCGTCAGGCGGGAGGATTCATTATTCAGCTGATGCCGTTTGCGGAAGAGCGTGTGATCGCAGGGCTGGAGAAGAAGCTGAAAGAGGTGACTTCTGTGACAGCCATGCTGGATGCGGGAAAATCGCCGGAGCAGATCCTTGAAAACCTGCTGGGAGAATTCGGACTGGAGATCAACGAGACTACACCCACCCGTTTTGCATGCAGCTGTTCTAAGGAGCGTGTGGAGAAAGCGGTGATCAGCATCGGGAAAAAAGAGCTGAATGATATGATTAATGAGGGGAAACCCATTGAAGTGAACTGCCATTTCTGCAATACCAATTATACTTTTACTGTGGAAGAATTAAAAGAAATGCTGACAAAGGCTTCATAAGAAACCGGGAGGAAAAAGAGATGAGACACGGATTCGTGAAAGCGGCGGCTGTGACGCCGGATATCAGGGTAGCAGACTGTATCTATAATGCAGCGCAGATCTGCGTGAGGATGAAAGAAGCAGCACAGAAGGGAGCAAAGATCATTGTATTTCCCGAGCTTTGTCTCACCGGCTATACCTGCAGCGACCTGTTCTGGCAGGAACAGCTGCTGCGTTCTGCGAAGCATGAGCTGCATCAGATTCTTTTTGCTTCCCGGGGGCTGGATGCGCTGGTGTTTGTGGGCCTGCCCTGGGAGAAGGACGGGAAGCTCTATAACGTGGCTGCAGTCCTGAGCCGGGGAAAACTGCTGGGACTGGTGCCGAAAAGATATCTGCCCAACTATGCGGAATTCTATGAGGCGAGACATTTCACACCCGGCAATGAAAAAGCGGAGTGGGTGGAATTTGAGGGAATGCCCGTGCCCTTCGGAATGAATCTTCTGTTCTGCTGTAAGGATATGGAAGGGCTTGTGGCTGCGGCTGAGATCTGTGAAGACCTGTGGGTGCCGAATCCTCCCAGCAACCGCCATGCAGTGGCCGGTGCAACCGTCCTGGTGAATCTGTCTGCCAGCAATGAGAATACAGGAAAACATCTTTACCGGGAGTCTCTTGTGAAAAATCAGTCTGCAAGACTGGTGTGCGGTTATATTTATGCCAGTGCCGGGGAAGGGGAATCCACCACCGATCTGGTGTTCAGCGGCCATAATCTGATTGCGGAAAACGGTACGGTGCTCACCCAGTCACAGCGTTTCTGCAATGAGACCATTTACAGTGAACTGGATATCCATAAGATCCGCAGTGAGAGAAGGAGAATGACCACTTTCCAGAATATTTCGGGAGAGGATTATGAAAAGATTCCGTTTCATCTGGATCTTTCAGATACGGAGCTTACCAGATTCATTGATCCGGCGCCTTTTGTTCCCTCAGGGAAAGAAGACAGGGAAAAACGTTGTGAGGAGATCCTTACCATTCAGGCACTCGGCCTGAAAAAGAGACTGATGCATACAGGATGCAAATGCATGGTGGTAGGAATCTCGGGAGGATTGGATTCCACACTTGCACTGATCGTGGCGGCAAAGGCGGCAGACATGGCAGGACTTCCAAGAAATGCCATCCTCTCCGTGACCATGCCCTGCTTTGGAACGACGGACAGGACATACCGAAATGCCTGCCAGCTGACGAAAAAGCTGGGAGCAGAGCTTAGAGAAGTGGTGATCAAAGATGCGGTCTCTCTTCATTTCCGGGATATCGAACAGGATCCGGAAAAGCATGATGTGACCTATGAAAACTGTCAGGCCAGAGAACGGACACAGGTGCTGATGGATCTGGCAAATCAGCGGGGAGGCATGGTGATCGGAACCGGAGACCTGTCAGAGCTGGCGCTCGGATGGGCAACCTACAATGGAGATCATATGTCCATGTACGGAGTCAACGCTTCGATTCCGAAGACACTGGTGCGCCATCTTGTACGCTACTATGCAGATACCTGTGAAGATGAACAGTTAAGCGGGGTCCTTCTTGACATTCTGGATACACCGGTAAGCCCGGAGCTTCTGCCTCCGGAGGATGGTGTGATCTCTCAGAAGACAGAAGATCTGGTAGGTCCCTATGAACTGCATGATTTTTTCCTGTATCATATGATGCGGTTCGGAGAGGAACCTTCCAAGGTATACCGTCTGGCATCTCTTGCCTTTGCAGGGCAGTATGAAGATGCCGTCATAAAAAAATGGCTGAAGATCTTTTACAGAAGATTTTTCTCCCAGCAATTCAAAAGATCCTGTCTGCCGGACGGCCCAAAGGTGGGAAGTGTGGCGGTATCTCCCAGAGGGGATCTGCGCATGCCCAGTGATGCGTGCCTTAAGATCTGGCAGATCGAATTAGACAATTTATAGAAATTATTGTTTGGCGAGGCTTAATGCCTCGTCAATTGCATATAAAAGCATCTGAGAAGTATACTGGGCATTTTTCTCATAGTAGATGTTGGAGGTGGACTGGGTCGAGCACACCTGAGCCTCAATATTTTCCAGTGCCGGTTCTACCAGGGGAAACATGGAGGCTACGGTTTCGCTTAAGTTGACCAGCCGGATGCTTTGAATGGCGTCTTTGTTGACCCGTACCTCCAGGTTCATCACAGCCTGATTCAGAGTGATGGGGGTCGTATAGACTCCCGGGGTATAGATCCTGCCGGAAGAGGCTGGGGATGCGGTCTTTTTGCCTGGCTGAAACATCAGTACAAGAAGAAGGATCAGTATGATTCCCAGTGCGGCAAAAAGAGCCGTATAGATCACTTCCCGCTTTTTTAAGACCAGGATTCTGGTTTTTGCACTCATGTGGATCTCCTTTACGAATGTCTTACTACAGTTTATGAAGGGAGAAAGAAAAATAGAGCGTTGTTCTTGCAAAAAAATGGAAAGTGTGCAAGAATAGGAAAGCGAAGAAAAATGCCTGATGAGAAAAGGGGATAGATTATGAACAGGTATGTAATCACAACGGACACAACAACAGATCTGCCGGAAAGTTTTTATAAGGAGCATCAGATTCCGGTAATGAGTCTGTCTTATATGCTGGAGGGGGAGACTTATACCAGAGGAGGAAAAGAACTGGAGGCGGAAGAGTTCTATGCAAAAATGAGAAATGGATCCATGCCGACGACTTCTCAGGTGAATCCGGAGGGAGCAAAAGCACTGCTGGAGCCGATTCTGAAAGAAGGGAAAGATATCCTTCACATTGCATTTTCCAGCGGACTCAGCGGAAGCTATAACAGTACAAGGATCGCAGCAGAGGAGCTGATGGAAGAGTACCCGGAAAGAAAGATCCTGGTGGTGGATTCCCTATGTGCTTCTTTAGGAGAAGGAATGCTGGTGTACTATGCACTGAAACGGCAGGAAGAGGGCTTGACGCTTGACGAGAATTATCAGTGGTGTGAGGAACATAAGCTTCATGTGGTCCACAGTTTTACGGTGGATGACCTGTTTCATCTGTACAGAGGCGGCCGTGTGTCAAAGACAACAGCGATATTCGGCACTATGCTGAATATTAAACCGGTGCTTCATGTGGATGATGAGGGACATCTGATCCCCCTCACAAAAGTGCGGGGCAGGAAAAAATCTCTGCAGGCTCTGGTGGATTCCATGGAAGAGCTGCAGGGAAGTTACACAGGTAAGAATGAAATGGTCTTCATCAGTCATGGGGACTGTATCGAAGATGCAGAATATGTAAGATCACAGGTAGAAAAGAGATTCGGGATCAACGCATTCCTGATCAACCACGTGGGACCGGTCATCGGTTCCCATTCCGGTCCTGGAACAATTGCCCTGTTTTTCATGGGAGATCACAGATAATGACAAAAAGTATGACAAAGGGAAGACCGATTTTACTGATGCTGCAGTTTGCGATCCCTATTTTTATCGGTAATTTGTTTCAGCAGCTTTATAATGTGGTAGATACGATCATTGTTGGTAGACTTCTTGGAGTCAACGCTCTGGCAGCTGTGGGCTCCACAGGTTCCCTGAACTTTGCGGTTCTGGGAATGGTTCTGGGCATGACCAGTGGATTCGGTGTAATGATGGCCCAGAGCTTTGGGGCCGGAGATGAGGACAGGCTCCGCCGTTATGTGGCAATGTCAGTCCGGCTGAGTATTCTGCTTGCGATTGGGATGACTGTGATCCTGCTTCTGGCCAACGGAGCGATTCTGCGTCTGATGAACTCACCGGCTGAGATCTATGAGGATACCAGATCCTATATGGCAGTGATTTATGGAGGACTTCTGGCAGCCTTCTTATATAATTTTCTTGCTGCGGTGGCAAGAGCAATGGGGGACAGCAAGACACCCCTGATCTTTCTGATCGTATCTTCAATCATGAATATTGTTCTGGATTATATCATGATTGCAGTTATTCATCTTGGAGTGGCAGGAGCCGCATATGCAACCGTCATTTCCCAGGGAATGTCAGGGATCCTCTGCTATTTCTATATCCGGAAAAAGTACAGCATACTTCATCTGAAAAAAGAAGACTGGACCTTCCGTGCGAGGTATGCTGCCGATCTCCTGAAAATGGGAATCCCCATGGCACTGCAGTTCTCCATCACTGCCCTCGGCACCATGATCGTGCAGACGGCTCTGAACCTTCTGGGACCTGTCTATATTGCCGGATTTTCAGCGGCGAATAAGGTACAGAATGTGGTGACCCAGGTATTTCCGGCTATTGGGCTTACGGTGGCAACGTTTACAGGACAGAATCTGGGTGCCGGAAGAATGGACAGGGTAAGACAGGGTGTTCGGGACGGACTTCTGATCGTGGTCGTGGCGGCTGGTATCTGTATGTTTCTGATTTATTTCGGAGGGGATCTTCTGATACAGCTGTTTGTCAGCGGAGATGAGAATACAGCGGAGCTCTTTGCAGCTGCAAGACAGCTGTTTGACATCTGTCTCTGGTTTTATGTGCCGCTTGGCGCCATTTTCGTATTTCGAAATGTACTTCAGGGAATGGGATATGGGTTTATTCCCATGATGGGCGGTGTATTTGAACTGTTTGCCAGAGGCCTTGGTACCTATTTTCTCGCAGATGCTTTTGGGTACCTGGGAATCTGCTTTACCGATCCTCTGGCATGGCTGGCAGCGTTGATCCCACTGATTCCCTATTATCTGATTCAGAGAAAAAAATTTATGACAAAAAATATATAAGAATAAGCAGATCTCCTTTGGAAATACTATAGTACTGAAAGAATGAAAATTCTTAACACAACAGGGAAAAGGAGAGAAACTATGAGATCATGGAAAAAAACTCTGGCGGTACTTGGATTTGCTCTTTGC
>JAEDFS010000070.1 GCA_016297895.1 Marvinbryantia sp. | reverse complement strand
GCTGCAATGATCAGGTCTTTATCCAGCGGTTTGATGGTGTGGATATTGATCACCTTGGCATCGATTCCGTCTTTTGCCAGCATTTCTGCTGCTGCAAGACTCTCTGCTACCGGAAGTCCGGTTGCCACGATGGTCAGGTCTTTTCCTTCACGAAGAACTACGCCCTTGCCGATCTCGAATTTGTAATCCGGTCTGTCGTTGATTACCGGTACAGCGAGACGTCCGAATCTTAAGTAAACCGGTCCCTCATGCTCTACTGCTGCATGGACAGCGGCTTTTGCCTCTACGTCATCAGACGGACAGATCACGACCATTCCCGGAATCGTTCTCATCAGAGCGATGTCCTCGTTACACTGATGGCTTGCGCCGTCTTCTCCTACGGAGATTCCTGCATGAGTTGCACCGATCTTTACGTTCAGATGCGGATAACCGATAGAGTTGCGCACCTGCTCGAAGTTACGTCCTGCCGCAAACATGGCAAAGGAGCTGATAAACGGGATCTTGCCTGTGGTAGCAAGTCCTGCTGCAATACCGGTCATATTACATTCTGCGATACCGCAGTCAATGTGACGCTCCGGAAATGCCTTTTTAAATATACCTGTCTTGGTAGCTGCTGCAAGGTCAGCGTCCAGTACGACTACGTTGGGGTTCTCTTTTCCTACCTCTACCAGAGCATTACCGTAACTCTCTCTGGTCGCAATTTTCTTTACATCTGACATAATGCTTCACCTACCTTCTCTAAATCTGCCATAGCTACTGCGTACTGCTCGTCGTTGGGAGCGGTGCCGTGCCATGCTGCCTGTCCCTCCATGAAGGAAACTCCTTTTCCTTTCAGAGTCTTCATGACAATGGCTGTAGGCATTCCCTTGGTTGCTCTTGCTTCATCAAAAGCAGCCTTCAACTGATCAAAGTCGTTACCGTCTGCCACGTTGATTACATGGAAGTTGAATGCTTCGAATTTCTTGTCGATGGGATAAGGACTGCAGACATCTTCGATCTTACCGTCGATCTGCAGACCGTTGTTGTCCACGATCACTACCAGGTTATCCAGTTTTCTGTGGCCTGCAAACATGGCAGCCTCCCATACCTGTCCCTCCTGGATCTCGCCGTCTCCCAGCAGAGTGTATACACGGTAATCTTCATTGCTCATTTTTGCGGAAAGAGCCATGCCGACTGCTGCGGAGATTCCCTGTCCCAGAGAACCACTGGACATATCTACACCCGGGATGTGCTGCATGCAGGGATGTCCCTGAAGATAAGAGCCAAGCTTACGCAGAGTAGTCAGATCTTCTACAGGAAAATATCCTCTGTGTGCCAGTGTGGAGTAAAGACCCGGTGCAGTATGACCTTTCGATAATACGAAACGGTCTCTGTCCGGTTTCTTCGGATCCTTCGGATCGATATTCATTTCTTCAAAATACAGATAAGTAAACAAATCTGCTGCCGACAGGGATCCGCCCGGATGACCTGCTTTTGCGCTGTGAACTGCCGTAACGATACCCTTGCGGATCTCGTTGGCGGTCTTCTGTAACTCTAACTTGTTCATGTCGCCCTCCTGAAATTTTACTGGGCCGATGCCCGCTTATGATAAAATTATAACATAATTCAAAGGCCGGATTCAACATTTCATCCTCCTTTGAATTATGTTTTTTTTAGAAATATTTTTGTTTTTTTACGAAAACCCTAAAGTTCCACCCGGCCTTCCAGTGCACGCAGCAGTGTCACCTGATCGATGTATTCCAGGTCGCCTCCCACCGGCACGCCGCTGGCGATCCTGCTGACTTTGATCCCCGTCGGTTTGATCAGCTTGCTGATATACATTGCTGTAGTCTCCCCCTCCAGACTGGAGTTGGTGGCAATGATCACCTCTTTTACATCTCCCTGAAGTCTCTGGATCAGTTCCTTCAGTTTAATATCTCCCGGTCCGATTCCCAGCATGGGGGAGATGGCACCGTGCAGCACATGATACACACCCTCATATTTTCCGGTCTTTTCATAAGCCGCCAGGTCTCTGGTGTTCTCCACCACCATGATGGTAGAGGCATCCCGTTTGGGATTGCTGCAGATGGGACACAGTTCGTTGTCTGTCAAAGTATAGCACTGTTTGCAGTAGCGCACATGCTCCCTGGCCTGAATGATGGCGTCCGACAGCCCCCGCACCTCTTCTATGGGCCGGTTCACGATATGAAACGCCAGCCTCTGGGCTGATTTGGGACCGATGCCCGGCAGCTTGGACAGCTCTTCGATTAATCTGCTGATTTGACTGCTGTAATAATCCATCAGAACGGAAATCCTCCGCCCATGCCGCCAAGGCCGCCTGTCAGCTTAGACATTACTGCTGCGGACTCCTCCTCCACTTTGCGCAGAGCTTCGTTGGTCGCTGCCACGATCAGATCCTCCAGCATCTCGATGTCATCCGGATCTACCACTTCTTCTTTCAGAGTCACTTTCGTCACTTCTCTTTTTCCGGAAACGGTCACTTCCACGACTCCGCCGCCCGCAGCTGCAGTAAATTCTTTTTCCTCCAGAGCTCTCTGGTTTTCCTCCATCTGCTTCTGCATTTTCTGTGCCTGTTTCATCAGGTTATTCATATTGCCCGGGATCCCTCCGCCCGGAAATCCGCCTCTTTTTGCCATGTTTTCTTCCTCCTCTAAAAATAACTGATCGGTGAATCGTCTACCTCCACCGGAATGTCATGAATCTGCTGACGGATCTTCTCATCTACCGAAATATCCGCAAGCTTTACACTGGATGCTGCCGCATCTGCAGCCAGCACCATTTTTACTTCAACAGGTTTTCCGATCTTTGCGGAAACGATCTGTTCCAGCAATTGCCGGCTTTCCTCATCCCGCACATATCGTTCTCCCTGAAAATCCGGAAAAGACACATAAAGCTTTCCATCTTCCCCCGACACATTATACTGGGGCTTTGCCTGTGACAGTACGGTTTTCAGTCTGCCGGAAGTCTCCTCTACGATGCTTTTCCACAAAGACACCGCTCTTTGAAGATCCTCCGGAGCCGGTTTTTCCGGTGTTGACGCCGCAGCGTAAGACGTACCGCTTCCGTCTGCCGCTGTTCCTGCTTCCCCGCGCTTGTCTTGAAATGCACCGGGATCCGGTGTAGGAACCGTCTGCACGGCCACTACTCCCTCTTCCAGCTTTTTCTCCAGATTCCGCACCCGCTCCAGCAGGGAAAGCTGGTCTTTTTCCATTTCCGGCCTGCACAATTTGATCAGTGCCACCTCAAGAGCCAGCCGTTTCGAGGTCTCGTATTTCATCTGATTGGACAGTTCCGAAAAGATCCGGATATATCGTATCAGCGTATCTTCCCGCACCATTCCTGCCTCTTCCTGAAGAAGCTTCATGTTTTCCGTGGAAATGTCCAGCACATCCTCGATATCATCGGATGTTTTCAAAAGCAGGAGATTGCGCAGATACCAGGTAAAGTCTGCCACAAACTGCCCCAGTTCCCGCCCCTGCATGACCAGGTCTTCCAGAGCCAGCATCAGTTCTTTTACATTTTTTTTCAGAATCAGACGGAGCATCCGGCTGAACACCTCGGTATCCACCGCTCCCAGCACATCCAGCACATGATCATAGGTCAGCGTCTGCCCCAGGTAAAAGGCAATGCACTGATCCAGCAGGCTCAGTCCGTCACGCATGGATCCGTCCGCCTTCTTCGCAATGTAGCGAATCGCCTTTTCCTCCACCTCCACATGCTCCTGACGCATCAGATCCGACAAACGGTCTGCAATGGTCTGGATGGAGATCCTTTTAAAATCATATCGCTGACATCTGGACAGGATCGTAATGGGGATCTTGTGGGCTTCCGTAGTAGCCAGAATGAAAATGACATAAGAAGGAGGTTCCTCCAGTGTTTTCAGCAGTGCGTTGAATGCACCGATGGACAGCATATGAACCTCATCTATGATGTAGACTTTATACCGGCCCTCTGCAGGAGAATACGCTACCTCTTCCCGAATCTCACGGATATTGTCCACACCGTTGTTGGATGCGGCATCGATCTCGATCACATTCATGGAGCTTCCGTTGGCGATCGCCCTGCAGGATGCACATTCGTTGCACGGGTTGCCGTCCACCGGATGTTCGCAGTTGACCGTCTTTGCCAGAATTTTTGCGATGGTGGTCTTGCCGGTACCTCTGGTTCCGCAAAACAGATATGCATGGCCGATCCTGTCTGCCATTATTTGATTTTTCAGCGTCTGCACAATTGCGTCCTGACCCTTCACGTCTGCAAAGGTGTCAGGACGGAATTTGCGATATAAAGCAGTATAACCCATTCTGCTCTCCTATCTGATTTCCTTAATCTCCAAAGCTGATTCCGATCAGTTTTGCCTCTTTTACGATCTGATCATCCGGAGAAACGGTCTTCAGCTTACCGGCCACATCCTCAAGGGGAACCTTCTTGGTCTTTCCGTTGACGATACCGATCATATAACCGTAATCTCCGTTCAGGATCGCCTTTGCGCCTGCCGCACCCAATCTTGTGGAAAGGACACGGTCATAGGGACAGGGGCTTCCGCCTCGCTGTGTATGGCCCGGAACGGTCACACGGACTTCCGTACCGCTGCGCTCCTGGATCGCAGCTGCGATCTCATAGGAAACTGTCGGATACTTGTAATCCTTCATATATTCTTTTAATTCTTTCTTGCTCATGGCCGCTTTTTCTTTCGAGATGGCACCTTCTGCCACAGCGATCACCGTAAAGCCTTTGCCCTGCTTTGTTCTCTTGTCAATGGCCTCGATCACCTTATCGATATCGTAGGGGATCTCCGGAATCAGGATAATATCTGCGCCGCCTGCGATTCCTGCATACAGACAGAGCTGGCCAACTTTATGGCCCATGATCTCCACGATAAATACCCGGTTATGCGAAGATGCCGTGGTATGGATGCAGTCGATGGCTTCCGTGGCAATATTGACTGCACTGTAGAAACCAAAGGTCATGTCCGTTCCGTAAATATCATTATCGATGGTCTTTGGCATATGAATAATGTTCAGACCCTCTTCTCTTAACAGGTTGGCCGTCTTCTGAGTTCCGTTTCCGCCCAGGATCACCAGTCCGTCCAGACGCAGCTTATAATAGTTCTGCTTCATGGCCTCTACCTTGTCCAGTCCCTTTTCATCCGGCACACGCATCATTTTAAACGGCTGTCTGGAGGATCCGATGATGGTTCCGCCTTTGGTAAGAATACCGGAAAAATCCTTTGCCGTCAGCAGTCTGTAATCTCCGTAGATCAGACCTTTATATCCGTTCAGGAACCCGTATACTTCCAGCTCCTCCACATTCTCAGACAGACCTTTTACGATTCCTCTCATGGTAGCATTGAGCGCCTGGCAGTCGCCTCCGCTTGTAAGCAAACCAATTCTTAACATAGTCTTATACCTTCTTCCCTTCTATATTTAAGTTCACCACATATAGTTTTACTATACACCATTTTTTACTTTATCTCAATAAATTTCTTTGACAGACCCTCTCAAATTTGTTATACTGCATCTGTCCGGAGAGTTGTCCGAGTGGTTTAAGGTGCGGCTCTCGAAAAGCCGTGTGCCCAAAAGGCACCGTGGGTTCGAATCCCATGCTCTCCGTGAAAAGAAGCAGGAACTCCGTTTTCGGAATTCCTGCTACTTTTGTATCATGAACCTGACTGCTGTGCAGCAAAGAAAGGAAAATCTATTATGGACGGAATCATATTTGACGTAGACGGAACCCTCTGGGATTCTACAGACGTAGTGGCGGTAGCCTATAACCGTATTTTAGAGGCTTACACGGATCGCCCCACCCGGGTGACCTCCGATGATCTGAAAAAACTGTTTGGGAAACCCATGGATGAAATTTTTGCTCAGCTCATCCCCACTTATCCCAAAAGCGAACAGCTTCGTCTGGCTGAGCTTTGTTTTGAACAGGAAGACCTGGAGCTTCAGAAGACTCCCGGCAGAGAATACCCGGGACTTAGAGAAACCTTCCGGGCGCTCGCAAAAAAACATCCTCTGTTCATCGTCAGCAACTGCCAGAAGGGCTATATTGAGTTATTTCTGGAAAAAACAGGACTCGGGGACTGTGTAAAGGATCATCTTTGCTTTGGTGAAACTCAGACAAGCAAGGGGCAGACGATCCTGACCCTGATGAAACGAAACGGTCTTCACTCCCCGGTATATGTGGGAGATACCAGAGGCGATGCCGATGCCTGTGAGGAAGCCGGCATTCCCTTTGTGTTTGCGGAATACGGATTTGGAGATGTGGAAGACCCGGATTACCGGATCTCCTGCCTTGGAGAGCTGGATCGGCTATTTTAACCGCTCCAGCTTTCCCATTTCTTCCGCCGCCCGGATCAGTTCTTCCATTCGTCGGTTGCAGCTTCCGATTCGGACTCCCGGGCAGACCACTCTTTTACATTTCCTGATCCATTCCATGGCCCCGGCAAAGGAGGCATCACTGATCTCAGAAAACGGTTCTTCTGTTACCACCGCAGAAGCCAGAAGCTTCGCCACCTGATAATCAATATCATTGGTATACAAAATTCCTGCCGCAAATGGAATGTTTTCTTTCTGTAGCTTTCGATAGACCGGGACTCCCGTTCCGCAGGCCGAAAGAATGAATATCTCCGGATCTCCCGTCGGCCTGGCCAGCTCAATGCTGCCGAAGCAGGGATCAAAAAATCCGTTATCCACTTCATAAAGTTCCCGGATCCTGTCCCCCCGGAAGATCTCCTCCGGAGTTCCAAATCCGGAAATCGTTTCTCCCTTCACACAGATGATCTTATCCGACACCTTCTGGGCCAGATCGATCTCATGAAGTGACATAATCACAGTGATTTCTTTTTCTTTCGCCATCTTTCTAAGAATAGACAAAAGTTCCAGCTTATGCCGGATATCCAGAAATGAGGTTGGCTCATCCAGGATAATGATTTCCGGCTCCTGACAGATTGCCCGGGCCAGAAGCACCCTCTGTCTCTGCCCGTCACTGATCCGGTTAAAATCCCGATGTCCCAGATCCAGTGCATGGACGGAGCGCAGAGCTTCTTCCACCTTATCTTCATCTTCTTCGGTAAGTATTCCCAGTTTTCCCGTATAGGGATAACGGCCGGTAGCCACAATATCATGACAGGTCATCAGCTCCGGCTTCATCCGTTCCGTCAGCACCACCGCCATCTTCGTAGACAGCTCTTTATACGACAGATTCTGTATGTCCCTGCCGTCCAGATGAACCGCTCCGCCCAGCCGCTTCAGCTGACGGGTAATGCTTTTTAAGATCGTGGACTTTCCGGAACCGTTGGGACCGATCAGAGTAATGATCTCTCCCTTCTGGATCTGAATACAGATATCATGGATCAGAATTTTTTTATTGTAGCCCACTGCCAGATCCTGCATCTGAAAATAACTGTCTGCCATTTTAGTTTCCTCTCTTCCTGCGCAGCATCATAAAAATCACCACCGGAGCCCCGAAAATGGATGTAACCGTACTGATATTCAGCTCCATGGGTGCAAATGCCAGCCTGGCGATCAGATCACAGAACATACAGAATACCGCTCCGCCCAGGAACGTTCCCGGTATCACCACCAGCGGCCTGGCCGTATTTAATGCCTGTTTTACCAGAAACGGCACCGCTATTCCCACAAAAGAGATCGGACCTGCAAAGGCAGTGACCGTTGCCGACAAAATACTGGACAGCAGAAGAATGGCAACCCGGAACACTTTAATATTCACGCCCATGCTCTGAGCGTATGCTTCTCCCAGCTGAAAGGCACCGATGGGTTTGGACAGAAGAAAGGTGCACAGCACGGTAATCCCCACCACCACAAATGCCACCTGTACATT
>JAEDFS010000069.1 GCA_016297895.1 Marvinbryantia sp. | reverse complement strand
GAGACCCCGCTATTGCTTCATTAGCGGGGTCTCATGAATTATTTTCTTCTCACAGATACTTTTTCGGTTTAAATCCTGTCATTTAGGCTGGTTTTTCAGGTTAAAAGGAATCTATTTCACAAATGTTTCTTCTCAGACCCTGTCCGGCTCTTATTTCATTACATCGCCCCAAACAGTGGTCTCACCTACATAAATGCTCTTTACCTGATCAGCTGTCAGATCTTCTACCGGGTTCTCGTTGTTTACGATTACTGCAATACCATCCAGTGCAATTACAGTTGCTGTTAATCCTGCTTCTTTTTCGCTGTCCTTCAGCTCTCTGGAAGCCATACCGATATCACAGATTCCATCGATTGCAGAAGTCATACCTGTTGTAGAATCACTCTGCTGAATTTCGATCTCTGCATTGGGATTTACTTCTGCATAAGCTTCTTTCAGTTTCTCCATTACCGGTGTTACAGAAGAGGAACCTGCTACAACTACCTTACCTTCCGGCTGAGTTGTTTCATAATCCTGTACATCATCAATTGCAATATAATTGTTCTCTGTTACTACAGCCTGACCTTCTTCACTTAAAATGAAATTGATGAAGTCCTGTGCTGTCTCGCTTACATCGCCCTTTGTAGCAATATTGAACGGTCTGGAAATTTTGTATTCCCCTGACTTGATGTTTTCTGCTGTTGCTTCAGCGCCATCAATCTTCACTGCCTTTACTGTCTCATTCAGAGATCCAAGAGAAACATATCCGATTGCACAGGGATCTCCTGCTACGGTTGTCATCATAACTGCTGTGTTGTTAGTAATGCTGGCATCAATGGTGGTATTGTCCACTTTATTGCCGTCTGCATCCTTTTCCTCTACTCCGAACAGCTCAATGAAAGCACCTCTTGTACCTGAACCATCCTCACGGGAAACAACTGAGATCATAGAATCTGCGATATCCTCTGCGCAGACGCCTGTAGCCATGCTTGCTGCCATTGCTGCTGTTAAAATTACTCCTGCAAATTTTTTCATATTCTTATTCTCCTCGTTTTTATATGTGTCAGGACGGGCGGACTGTATTTGCTGTGTTGTGAAATCTGCGGTTCCCTTAGGAACTGCTTTTTCCCGTCCTGCAAAGGTATCTTAACAGGGGAATGTAAAATCTATCACCAGCCTTTTGTAAAATACAGGTAAGATTTTTGTAAATATCTGATTCAGGCATGCCGGTGTCATACGCAAAAAAACGCCTGAACGGATCTTTTATGAATCCGCTCAGGCGTAGGATCAATTTCTATTTCATTTCTTCTTTTCTATCACAAACATACAGGAATCGTAGTTACACCGTGGCTTTGGAAGTACCATACCTCCCTGCATCAATGCCGCTCCGGTATATTCCCTGCCTTCAAGCTCATATATGCCATCCCTCTGCAGCCCCTTCCATTTTACCCGAAGAGGTCTGGGATTCGCATGAACATCTGTATATACCACACTCAGAGAAGCCTTGCTGCCATCCGGCATTACGTAGCTCCAGGCGGTAAACTCTCGATTTTCCATGGGAGATGTCAGCCGATAATAATCTCCCTGCTGAAACAATTGACCGTGCTGATGATACAGCTTTGTCTGTTCCCTTGCTTCCTCCATTTCCTGATCTGTCAGTTTTCCAAGATCCAGCTCATATCCGAATGCTCCCTGCATTGCACAGATTCCCCGGGTTTTAAAAGGGGTAACCCTTCCGTTCTGGTGATTGGGACATACCGATACATGCGCTGATACCGTAGACATGGGATATCCAAAGGAGGTTCCGTAATGGATACGCAGGCGTTCAATGGCATCCGTATTATCGCTGCACCAGATCTGCGGTACATAGTACAGCATTCCGGCATCATAGCGTCCGCCTCCTCCGCTGCAGCCTTCCAGGAGAAGCTCCGGATAGGTTGTCACCACATGCTCCATTACCTCATACAGTCCCAGGACATACCTGTGACGAACTGCCCCCTGACTAAGCTGCGGATTTGCGCTGCTGAACACATTATCCACACTGCGGTTCATATCCCATTTTACATAGGCGATATTGGCAGAGGTGAGGAGCCGGTCAATGCTCCTCTTCATAAATTCCACCACTTCCCGCCTGGACAGATCCAGAACCAGCTGGTTTCTTCCCCTGACCGGATCTCTTCCCGGAATCACCAGTGCCCAGTCGGGATGCGTCCGGTAAAGTTCACTGTCCTCCGAGACCATCTCCGGCTCTATCCAGATACCGAACTGAAGTCCCAGCTCATTGATCTGATCTACCAGTTCTTTCAGGGTACAGCCCAGTTTTTCCTCATTGACAAACCAGTCTCCCAGGCCCGAATTGTCATCCTCCCGTTTTCCGAACCAGCCGTCATCCAGCACCAGCATATCCAGGTCGATCTTTGCCCCCTTCTCTGCAATTTCCAGAAGCTTGCTTCCGGAAAAGTCAAAATAGGTAGCCTCCCAGTTGTTGACCAGTACCGGTCGTTCTCTGTCTTTCCACGGACTGCGGATCAGATTTTTATGCATTGCCCGCTGAAGTCCCATCGTAAGATCTGAAAAACCGTCATCCGTATAAGAAAGAGCAACTTCCGGTACAACAAATTCTCCGCCCCCGGGCAGAATCCAGGAAAATTCTTCATCATGAATCCCACATACTACCCGGACATCTTCGAACTGATCCACCTCCGCCTGTATGCGGAAGCTGCCGCTGTACAAAAAGGAAACTCCCCAGCAGCCACCGTGTTCTTCCGTGGTATCCCTGTCGCAGAGGATCACAAACGGATTCTGCTGATGACTGGAGGTTCCTCGCATGCTGGCGATCTCTGTGATACCGCTTCCAAGAGCTCTTCTCTCAAACTGCCTTTCTCCTGCATGCTTGCCGCCAAAGCTGATCAGGTCCTTCTGTCCTCCCATAAAGTCCAGTGCCATGCTCATGACCCTTTTGATCTCCAGGGGCCTCTCTTCCCGGTTTTCAATGACCGCTGCTCTCGTAATGATATTTTTTTCTTCCAGGACCCCGTAAAGCAGCCTTACATAAATCTCCTGATAAACATCCTTCAAGATGATCTCCAGCGTCTCCGCCCGGTCATCCTCCCGGGCAAAAAATGCAGGAAGTCCCGCCAGGGTGTATTTCCCCTCCCGGATCTGATGGGATTGATATCTCAGATCCAGGGCAGGAACCTGCCCCTCAATTCCTGCCTTCAGGGCTGTTACCCGGAAATCCCCGGTACCGTGCACCGGATACTCCTGCGGATAATAATCCAGGGAATATGTCCTGTTCCCGCCGTTTCCGGCCGGCTGTGCACAAAATCCATGATCCTCCGGTACAATCAGGTAAGATAAATCACTTTCATCTGTGGGCGATCCAAAATAAGTATGGAGCAGCACCCCCTGATCGTCTGTCTTCATCTGATACGTACTCTTTTTCGTATGCAGGGTAAATGTCTTTGTGTTTTTGTCAAATCTGACCGCCATACTTCGTCCTCTCTTCATTTTTTTTGCTATCTTATCACTTTACTGCTCCGTTTACAACTCCGTTCATAATCTGTTTCTGGCAGATCAGATAAAACAACAGGATCGGGATCAATGCCAGCAGATAAGATGCAAATGCTAGGTTATAATTGGTACCAAACTGAGTCTGGAAGTTCAACTGTGCCAGGGGAAGTGTGTTCTTTCCGGTTCCTGACATGATCACCAGCGGAGTCATCACATCATTCCAGGTACTCATTGCGGTAAGCACCGCAACCGTGGCATGCATAGGCTTCATGATCGGAAACAGAATGGACCAGTAGGTCTTCCATGTGGTTGCGCCGTCCACTCTTGCGGCCTCTTCCAGCGCTATGGGAATATTGGCCAGATAACTCTTATAAAGCATAAGGTTCAGAGGCATAAAGAACACAGTATATAACAGGATGACGCCGAACCGATTGGCAATCCCCATCTGTGCTGTCTGTTTTACCAGAGGCATCATCAGGATCGCAAAGGGTACGAACATACCACTAACGATATAAAGGAATACAAAATTATAAAACTTACTGCTCTTCATGCTGCGTCCGATGGCGTAGCCTGCAATGCCGTGGATCACAATAGACAGTACCACTGTGGTTACCGTGATCAGAAGGCTGTTGCCCAGAGAATTCCAGAAATCCGTCACTCTCATAGCCTCCTGAAAATTGGAAAGACTCCAGTGCAGCGGAAGTGAAAGCGCTCCGGCGATATCATTGGTCATCTCTGTCGGCTGTTTGAATGCGATCACCACTGCCATATACAGAGGGAAGAAAATGGTTACGCAGCCGATAATAAGCAGGATCGTAACTGGCCAGTTGTATCTTTCCTTAACTTTAACCTGATTCATAACTGTTCCTCCTTCCTGTTGGTCACTGTCATCTGGAAAACAGAGATTGCCACGATCATCACAAAGAATACAAATGCATTGGCACTCTGGAATCCAAACTGTCCGCCGCTCATACCGTTGTTGTAGATCAGGTAAGAGATGGACTCGGTGCTCTGTGCCGGGCCGCCTTTTGTCAGGGCCATGATCTGATCAAATACCATCAGAAAATTCTTCATAGACAGCACCATGTTTGTAGAAAAGAAAGGAATGATCAGCGGCAGGGTCAGATAGCGGAACTTTTTCCATCCGGTCACTCCATCCAGGGAACCTGCCTCATATACATCTTCGGGAACTGTCTGAAGTCCTGAGATATAAATGATCGTATTTAACGCAATAGACTGCCAGCATCCCACGATCACAATGGCGATCCATGCTTTTCCCGTACTGGAAAGCATACTGCTGCTGAGTGCCTCAATTCCCAGATTCTGCGCTGCTGCAGGAAGCACATAGGTAAAAATAAAGCAGAAAATATAACCGATCACAAGTCCGCCTAGGACATTGGGGATAAAGTAAATCCCACGAAGTGCGCTTTTGCAGCGGATCTTACTGTTCAGTCCCAGCGCAAGCATCAGACTGATGATATTGGTAAGAATCGTGCCCACAAGCGCATATTTAAAAGTAAACAGGTAGGATCTTCCCACCCGGGCATCCTGGAAAAGATCTATATAATTCCGCAATCCTACCCAGTCATAGGAGCCATATCCTTTAAAATTCGTAAAGCCGTAAATAAAACCTTTTATCAGCGGTAATGTATTGAAGCAGAAAAACAGTGCAATTACCGGAATTGTAATGAACAGAAAGGTCCGTTTTCTTTCCTGTGCCCCATTGATTTTCATGACTCTTCTCCTCCCTCCGTCAGCTTATCGGGATTTTTTTCGTAAAACTTCTGTACCTTTGCGATCAGGTCCCGGTTATAGCGAACCCATTCCTTATCGAATTTCTCCAGGAATGTATCCAAAGCGCTGTCACTGTCATCCATAAGAAAGGTCTGAATCATGGCATCCACCGCCATCTCCGACGGATAATGATGGTCCTGATAGTCTGCCATCTTATCATTTTCAATGTAATACTTCATACCGTCCAGCATGGAGGGCAGTTTAAAATCTCCTTTTTTGCAGGGAACTGCACTCTGATCATCCAGGTAAGTCTGAATGTTCTCATCCTCATACAGGAAATCCAGCACTTCATAGATGGCTTCCTTTTTCTCCTCTTTTCCTGCCATGACAGACCACTGCAGGTCATTTCCGGAATTCAGAAGATTTTCTTCCGGGCTATTGGCCGCCGGAAATACAAAAGAATCAATATTCATATCCGGATTTACCGATTTGATCTGCGGTACCGCATAGCTTCCGATCACATACATGGCCGACTGTCCTCTCGCAAACGCCGTACATGCATCGTTGTAGCTGTAAGCATAGGGATCCGGCTGCGCATACGAAAGCAGGGACTTTGTCACCTCTGCCACCGGACGGTAGGCATCTGCAAATTTTGCCGTTCCCGCATTTACCTGGGTACAGATATCCGACGGTGCCAGATCTACACAGATGGCATTCCAGGGTGCCAGACAGGTCCATGTATCTTTAAATCCGAAATACAGCGGCTGTATCCCTGCCTTCTGAATTTCCTCACACAGCCCGTAGAACTCATCCAGCGTCTCCGGTATCGTCCAGCCATGTTCCTCAAACATATCCCTGTTATAGAGGATACCTGCTGCATTTGCCATATATGGAACCGCATAGATACCCTCCATGGGGACAAACTCAAGTTCCTTGTCCGTTCTCAGATAAGATTCCTTAATCTCCTTCAGTCCGTCATAGTCAGAAATGTCCATCAGCATATCTGCATCCAGGAAATTGGAATAGTTGATGTCTCCTCCGATACCGATGATATCCGGATAATCCTCTCTGATAAATCTTGTCTTCAAAATAGTCATTGCATCATTCGGGGAATCAATCTTCAATTCAATATCATCGTGTGTGGCATTGAATTTCTCCTGCAGAGCTTCAAATGCCTTGACTGCTTCCGGCTTGTACTGCACAATCTCCACCACAGTCTTTCCATCTTCTCCTTCCTTTGCACCGCATCCGCAGAGCAGTGCCGCCGCTGCTGCCGCACCGATCATCAGACGTCCGGCAGCCTTCTTGTGTATACTCATGAAGTAACCTCCTCCCTTTTTCTCATTATGCGTTGTCTGCAGCCCGCATATTTCAGGTATGTTCATTGTAACATGCCATTATGCGTCTATAAATACCGACATATCTGGATTTTTATACCATATTGCCGTTTTTTCTTCTCTCTGCGAAAACAATCTGGCATTTTGGTATGTTTTTCGATATACTATACTTAAAAACGAGAGAGGACGTACTGTGAGTAACTATCTTTTTTCCATATTCCCCAATGAAAATTTTGTGGATCTGGGGCTGTATCAGTTCGGCTGGGAAAAATGTACACCCGGACATTCTTTCGGCCCGGCCGCCCGAAACCACTATCTGTTCCACTATGTGATATCCGGCACCGGGAAGCTGACAGCCGATGATTCCAAAGGCGTTACCCAGACCTATTCCATCCGGAGCGGCCAGGGGTTCATGCTGTTCCCCGGTCAGGTCACCATGTATATTGCTTCCAATGATATTCCCTGGGAATATGTCTGGCTGGAATTTGACGGACTCCGGGTAAAAGAAGCCATAGAGATTGCCGGTTTTTCTCCGGATTCCCCCATCTATCATGCAAGAGCAAAAGATTTAAGAGAAGAAATGATGAATGAAATGCTGTACATTGCCCATCACAGCGATGCGTCCCCTTTTCATTTGATCGGGCACCTGTATCTGTTTCTTGATTACCTGACCCGCTCTTCGGCACAGCTCTATACCCAAAAACACAGTAAGCTGCGGGATTATTACTTAAAAGAAGCACTCACCTATATTGAACAGAATTTTCAAAACGATATTTCCGTAGAAGACATTGCTGCCGTCTGCGGCCTCAACAGGAGTTACTTTGGAAAAATATTTAAAGACGCCGTAGGAAAAACCCCTCAGGAATTCCTTCTGAACTACCGCATGATCAAGGCAACGGAGCTTTTAAAGCTCACCTCCCTGTCAATCACAGATATCGGAAATGCCGTTGGTTACCCCAATCCTCTTCATTTCTCCAGAGCGTTTAAAAATATCTATGGGATCTCCCCGCGTACCTGGAGAAATCAGAACGGAAAAATCGGATAGACATAACAGATCATTCCATCAAACAAATACCCTGCTGCGCTGCAGCGGGGTATTTGTTTGATGGTTGTTCTATCACTATAACGTAATATCTTCCACCGATACACCGAGAGAGGATAGTTTCGCTATCGTAACTTTTATCTGATAGTCCAGTTCTTTATTTTCACAATCACCATTTGCTTTTTTTATACGCTGTAAATCCGTATATTTGTCAATAATAATACTGATCAGTTCTTCTCTTGTCATCTCATCACTCATCCCTTCATACCCCCTTCAATCCGATTCTTATCTATATTATAGGGGTTCTTTGTATATGTGTAAAGT
>JAEDFS010000068.1 GCA_016297895.1 Marvinbryantia sp. | reverse complement strand
ATTTTTACCAGGGTGGCCAGGGCAGAGGCTCGTGTCCACGGAAAACCGGTGGAAGAGGTTCGGTTTCATGAAGTGGGTGCGGTAGATTCCATTGTGGATATCGTGGGCTGTGCTGTTTTGATCAATCAGATCAGACCGGATCAGATCTATGCGTCCGTTGTGCAGGATGGGCATGGATTTGTACACTGCCAGCATGGGCTTCTGTCTGTTCCGGTGCCTGCGGTATCTGAGATCTTTGCCGAGGCCGGAGTGACCATGCGGCAGATCGATGTGGATACAGAGCTGGTGACCCCTACGGGAGCTGCAATCATTGCCGAGCTGGCAAAAAACTTTGGCCCAATGCCGGAGATGAAGCTTTTAAAAACCGGCTGGGGAGCGGGGACGAAACGTCTGTCTATTCCAAATGTTCTGAAAGTATGTCAGGGAATCGGGCAGAGACGGGAAACAGAACAGGCTGAAGAACAGAATGTCAAAGATCAGTGTACGGAAGATCAGGTGCTGGTGCTGGAGACCAATCTGGATGACTGCACCGGCGAGATGCTGGGGTTCGCCATGGAGAAACTGATGGAAGAAGGGGCATTGGATGTTTTCTATACGCCCATTTACATGAAGAAAAACCGTCCCGCCTGGAAGCTGACGGTGCTGGCAAGACCGGAGGAGGAAAGGCAGATGGAACAGCTGATATTTACCCATACCACCACCATCGGGATCCGGAAAAGACTGGAAAAGCGCAGGATCTTAAAACGAAAACAGGTGTCCTGTCGTACCGCTTTTGGAGAGATGGAAGGAAAACAGGTGGTTTTGCCGGACGGACAAAAGAGAATTTATCCCGAGTACGAGAGTGCGGTGAAG
This sequence comes from Marvinbryantia sp., assembly GCA_016297895.1. Classification (GTDB taxonomy): domain Bacteria; phylum Bacillota; class Clostridia; order Lachnospirales; family Lachnospiraceae; genus Marvinbryantia. The sequence goes on along the minus strand of JAEDFS010000068.1, from coordinate 7,169 downwards.
CTGGCCCTGGAAAATCAGGTTCCCCTTTGTGAGATACTGGGATCGAAACTGCAGGGATGATTAAAAAAAGAAAGAAAAAGTACTTGCATATTTCCAAAGTTGTGTTATAGTAGTGATAGAACAAACAAAACAATATTTCAGAACTGCCAAGGAGGTATGCGTTATGAATATTAATAAATTTACACAGAAATCCCTTCAGGCGATCAATGAACTGGAAAAGATTGCATATGAATTCGGCAATCAGGAAGTGGAGCAGGAGCATCTTTTATATGCCCTGATGAATCAGGAAGACAGCCTGATCTGCAAGCTGATTGAAAAAATGGAGATACAGCCCCAGTATTTTGCCAATGCGATCATCACGGCCATCCAGAAACGGCCGAAGGTGTCCGGCGCCAAAGCCTACATCGGCAATGACCTGAACCGGGTACTGGTGACGGCAGAGGATGAGGCAAAAGCCATGGGAGATGAATATGTGTCTGTGGAGCACCTGTTCCTGTCCCTGATCAAAAATCCCAACAAAGAGGTGGCTGCCCTGTTCCGGGAATTTGGTATTACCAAGGAACGGTTTTTACAGGCCCTGTCCACGATCCGGGGAAACCAGCGAGTGACGACGGATAACCCGGAGGCAACTTACGATTCCCTGTCCAAATACGGACAGGAGCTGGTGGAAAAGGCGAGAAATCAGAAGCTGGATCCGGTGATCGGCCGTGATGCGGAGATCCGTAATGTGATCCGTATTCTGTCCCGAAAGACAAAAAACAATCCGGTGCTGATCGGAGAACCGGGTGTCGGCAAGACCGCTGTGGTAGAAGGTCTGGCTCAGCGTATTGTCCGGGGCGATGTGCCGGAGGGACTGAAGAATAAGAAGATCTTTTCCCTGGATATGGGAGCTCTGGTGGCTGGTGCCAAATACAGAGGTGAATTCGAGGAACGTCTGAAGGCAGTGCTGGAGGATGTAAGAAAGAGCAATGGAGAGATCATCCTGTTTGTGGATGAGCTTCATCTGATCGTAGGTGCCGGCAAAACGGACGGAGCCATGGATGCAGGCAATATGTTAAAACCTATGCTGGCAAGAGGCGAGCTGCACTGTATCGGCGCAACCACGCTGGATGAGCATCGTCAGTATATTGAAAAGGATCCGGCACTGGAACGCCGTTTCCAGCCGGTTATGGTAGACGAGCCTACGGTGGAAGATACCATTTCCATCCTTCGTGGACTGAAGGAGCGGTATGAGGTATTCCATGGCGTGAAGATCACGGACGGAGCACTGGTAGCGGCAGCGACACTGTCGAACCGGTATATTTCCGACCGGTTCCTGCCGGATAAGGCCATTGACCTGGTAGATGAGGCATGTGCACTGATCAAGACAGAGCTGGATTCCATGCCCACGGAGCTGGATGAACTGTCCAGGCGGATCATGCAGATGGAGATCGAAGAGGCTGCCCTGAAAAAAGAGACGGATAAGCTGAGTAAAGAACGTCTGGAGGCCCTGCAGAAGGAACTGGCAGAGCAGAAGGATGAGTTCAACAATATGAAGGCACAGTGGATGAATGAAAAGTCCTCTGTGGAAAATCTGTCTAAGCTTCGTGAGCAGATTGAGGCCATGAACAAGGAGATCGAGAAGGCCCAGAGAGAATATAACCTGAACCGTGCAGCGGAGCTGCAGTACGGGGAACTTCCAAAGCTCCAGCAGCAGCTTCAGATCGAAGAGGAGAAGGTGAAGAATAAAGACCTTTCTCTGGTTCATGAAAGTGTGACAGATGAGGAGATCAGCCGGATCATTTCCAGATGGACGGGAATTCCGGTGGCAAAATTAAATGAGAGTGAGCGAAGCAAGACGCTGCATCTGGCAGATGAGCTTCATAAGAGAGTGATCGGTCAGGATGAGGGTGTGGAAAAGGTGACAGATGCCATTATCCGTTCCAAAGCCGGTATCAAAGATCCTACAAAGCCGATCGGATCCTTCCTGTTTATGGGACCAACCGGTGTAGGTAAGACAGAGCTTGCCAAGGCACTGGCAGAAAGCCTGTTTGATGATGAATCCAATATGGTGCGTATCGATATGAGTGAATATATGGAGAAATATTCCGTATCACGTCTGATCGGAGCGCCTCCCGGATATGTAGGATATGAAGAGGGCGGCCAGCTTACCGAGGCAGTCAGAAGAAAGCCCTATTCCGTAGTGCTGTTTGATGAGATCGAGAAAGCCCATCCGGATGTATTCAATGTACTGCTTCAGGTACTGGATGACGGACGGATCACCGATTCCCAGGGCCGTACGGTAGACTTTAAAAATACGATCCTGATCATGACCTCCAACATCGGATCTTCCTATCTGCTGGAGGGCATCGAGGAAAACGGACAGATCAAGCCGGAGGCGGAAGCCGCAGTGATGAATGATCTGCGGGGTCACTTCAGACCGGAGTTCCTGAACAGGCTGGATGAGATTATCATGTTCAAGCCTCTGACCAGAGATAATATAGGAAATATTATCCATCTGATGATGGCAGATCTCAATAAGCGTCTGGAAACACAGGATATTTCCCTGGAACTGACGGAGGCAGCAGAAGATTATATTATCGAAGGCGGTTATGAGCCGATGTACGGAGCAAGACCTCTGAAACGGTTCCTGCAGAAAAATGTAGAGACCCTGGCGGCAAAAGAGATCCTGTCAGGACAGGTGGAAAGCGGGGATGTGATCCTGCTGGATGTATCCGACGGCCGGCTGGTGACACGGATCAGAAGATAAGCCTTGTGCTTTCCAAAGATTACTTTTATAATAAGGACAGGTGGAAAACACCTGTCCTTATTTGACATATGGAAGGAGTGTCGGGGAATGATACCAAAAGATCCGGTGATGCTGTTAAGCTATATCAATACCCAGCTTCGTGATTTTTACTCCAGTCTGGACGGGCTGGCAGAAGGATTGGAGCTGGATAAAGAGGAGATCATAAAAAAGCTGTCTGCTATCGACTATGAGTACGATGCGGACAGAAATCAGTTTGTGTAGTTGAGTTGGACTTAAGGAAATAGGAACATATGGATTATCAGGATATCATTGTGTTTTTGATGGAAATCATCGGCACTGTTGCTTTTGCGGCATCGGGTGCCATGCTTGGAGTGGAAAAAAAGATGGACCTTTTCGGGGTCTGTGTGCTGGGTGTGATCACGTCTGTCGGGGGAGGAATGATTCGGGATATCATTCTTGGAATCGTTCCGCCGGGAGTATTTCAGACGCCTGTCTATGCACTGGTGGCAACCGTTACCTCCTGCGTGACGTTTGTGTTCATCTATGTGAAGCGTCAGTTTCTGGAGAGTCATAAGGGAACCTATGACAGAATTCTGCTGATCATGGATTCCATCGGTCTGGGCGTGTTTACCGTAGTCGGAGTGAATACAGGAATCATGCGGGGATATATGGATCATCGGTTTCTGCTGGTATTTCTCGGAACTATCACAGGAATTGGCGGCGGAATCCTGAGAGATATGATGGCCGGAGTGCCGCCCTATGTGTTTGTCCGTCATGTGTATGCCTGTGCCTCCATTGTAGGGGCGCTGGTGTGTGTATATACCTACGGAATCATCGGTGCGGTGCCATCTATGGTACTTTCATTTTGTGTGATCATTGTCATCCGTTATCTGGCGGCTCATTACCGGTGGAATCTTCCGAGGATGGAGTAATTGAGAATGAAATAACTGAGGATAGCCCCCCGGGAATCTGAATGAAGAGGTTCAGATCCCCGGGGGTTTTAGGATAAATAAGTGACTTATCGTAGAAGAACGGCAACGATAGATGAGTTGAAAAAAGCGGGATTTTGGGGAAGGAAAAGAATAGATTTTGTTTGGTAAAAATATTATAATAAAGAATGATAAATAGAAGTTGGAAGGAGGTATGACATGATAAGAAGTGAAGAAATTCTGGAGTTGTTAAAGTACGGAGAACGTATTTCATTAGAATGTAAAGATTCACGAAATGAAATTTCAAAATCAGTGTGGGAGACTTATTCAGCATTTGCAAATACGTGTGGCGGTATCATTTTACTGGGAATCGAAGAACATATGTCTGAAATAAATATTGAAAAAAGATTTACATTTACAGATATCAAAAATCCGGAAATCAGATTGAAAGAATTTTGGGATACTATAAATAGTAATAAAGTTAGTGCTAATATTTTGTTGGATGATAATGTTGGCTATTGTGATATTAAGGGACATACTGTATTGTGGATTGAAGTTCCACAGGCTGATTATAAATGTAAACCGGTATATATAAATGAAAATCCTATGAAAGGAAGTTTTAAACGTAATCACGAAGGAGATTATCACTGTACGGAAGAAGAAGTAAAGGCGATGCTGAGAGATTCTTCGGATTCAGGGATAGACGGTGGACTTTTAGATGGATTTACAATGGATGATGTGGATTTAAACACACTTAAATCATATTGAATTGAATATGAACATCATAATCCAGACCATGTTTGGAATGGCGTGGATGATAAAGAGTTTTTGAGAAATCTTGGAGCATATACAGTTGATAGAACAACTAGAAGAGAAGGGTTAACAACAGCAGGATTATTAATGTTTGGAAAAGGTCTGGCAATAAGGGAGCGCTTTGACAATATTCGAATGGATTATCTGGATCAGACAAATCTTTCGGAAGATAGAAGATGGAGCGACAGACTAACTTATGATGGCTCATGGGAGAATAACCTATATAATTTTATCAAAAGGATTCTTCCTAAACTGGTAAGTGACTTAAAAAGGCCATTCAAATTGGAAGGAATGATACGAGTCGATGATACAGCGGTTCATAAGGCGGTTCGTGAAGCTGCGGTAAAGATGATCATTCATGCAGATTATCATAGTACAGGTGTATTGAAAGTTATTAAATATGATGATGGATTTTTGTTTTCGAATCCTGGAAATTTAAAATTACCTGTGCAGGCGATATACGAGGGCGGTCATTCGGTGGCTCGTAATCCTAAAATTCAAAATATGTTTAGAATGATTGGTCTTGGTGATAATATTGGTTCTGGATTTCCAACTATTTTAAGTGCCTGGGGAGAAGAAAACTGGAGAAAACCAGATCTATATGATGATCAAGAATTGCATCAAGTTGAATTGAGATTGTGGATGGTTTCACTAATGCCAATTGAGTGTACCGAATATTTGTTTAATGTGTTTGGACAAGATTACCAATGTTTGCAGGCAGAGCAACAAATTATTCTTTCTACAGCTTATTTAGAAGAGAAAGTGTCTAATGCTAGGTTACAGTCTGTTTTAAATTTGTCATCAACTGATGTGGGACGCTTATTAGCTGATTTAGTGGACAAAGGTATGCTTGTAGTAGAAAGACATGGACGATGGACTACTTATTATATCAATACTGAGTATGAGAGTCATCCAAAACAAATTGAATTGAATGATATATCAATTACAACAGCTGATTTAAATCGGACAGATCAATCGATATATGAATATGTTAGAGTGAATGGTATGATAACAACTCAACAAGTTGTAGATATAATTGATACGATTTCTACGATTCAGGGAGCATCAGTTGCAATAAACAGGCTTATAAAAAAGAAATTGTTGAAAAAAAATAGACAGGGAAAACATGTATTTTATACACTTCAATGATACATCAACTGGAAATGCTGTATTTTACTTGATGTATTGATGAATAGTTGATGTATTCAGTTGAACTATTAATTGAACAGTTGATATGAGTTAAATGCAGGAGATGGTGGATCTTTCTTTGTTTGATACCTCGGGAATGCATCTTATATCTACGGGATGGACAAAAATGTGCAACCGGTTTGGATTCAAGAAAAAAGGATTGGCCAGTTGAAAAACTGATCAATCCTTTTATTGTAAAATCATAAACCCTCACGAAGGTAGAATCTCAATAAGTTTGAATACCCGGTTTTTATATGCGGTGCATATTTATAAATCTTTCAGCTTTTTTGTGTAGATCTTCTTCAGGAAGAAGATGCTCATGGCAAGGGAAGCAATCTCTGCAATATCAAAGCTCCACCATACGGCATCCAGACCCAGCAATTTTGCCAGGATAAAGGCAGCCGGAAGAAGAACGACCAGCTGTCTGGCTACGGAGACCCAGAGACTGTAAATGCTGTCTCCCAGTGCCTGAAATACGGAACCTACTACGATACAGAATCCGGCAAAAAGGAAGCTGATACTGATGATGCGCAGCGCCGGTACGCCGATTGCGAGCATATTTTCGGAGGCGTTGAAAATCATCAAAAGCCTGTCCGGAATCAGCTGGAACACGGCGAGTCCCAACAGCATGATACAAACAGCCACTAAAATACTCAGCTTGATGGTCTGCATGATTCTCTCTTTGTTTTTCGCTCCGTAATTATAGGCAATGATGGGAATCATGCCGTTGTTCAGACCGAATATGGGCATGAAAGCAAAGCTGTTCAGTTTAAAATAAACTCCGAATACGGCTGTGGCAGTGGATGTAAACATCAACAGGATCTTATTAAATCCGAAGGTCATGACAGAGCCGATGGCCATCATGATAATGGAAGGAACACCGATCTGGTAAATGGAACGGATGATATTTCCATGAGGGCGGAAGCCTTTTGCCTGGATATGGATCTCCGGATTCTTTGTAAAGTTGAAAAAGACAGCCAGAATCATGGCAATGATCTGTCCGGCTACGGTAGCGGCTGCGGCGCCGGCTACGCCCATTTTCGGCATGCCGAAAAGACCGAAGATCAGGATCGGATCCAGGATGATGTTGATGATGGCACCGGTTCCCTGGGTGACCATATTGAAAAATGTTTTTCCGGTGGACTGCAGGAGGCGTTCGAAAGTGATCTCCAGGAAAAGTCCAAAGGAAAAGACGGTGATAATGGTCATATACTGAACGCCATATGCAATGATTGCCTGATTGTCGGTCTGTGTCGCAAAAAAAGCACGGGAAAAGAAGATACCGATCAGAGCGAATACCAGATAACTGAGAATGCCGAGAAAAATACCGTTGTTGGCATAGAGGCTGGCGTCTTTTTCGTTTTTCTCGCCCAGACTGCGGGAGAGAAGGGCATTCACACCCACTCCGGTTCCGGAAGCGACGGCGATCATCAGGTTCTGAATGGGAAACGCCAGTGAGACGGCAGTCAGAGCATATTCATCGATCTGTG
>JAEDFS010000023.1 GCA_016297895.1 Marvinbryantia sp. | reverse complement strand
CTTCCACCGGTTTTCCGTGGACACGAGCCTCTGCCCTGGCCACCCTGGTAAAAATCCGGAGAGCCAGATCCTTTACCTCTTCTGACAGACCGCTTTTTTGAATCATCTCCCGGATATCCCGGAAGCTTCGATGTACATGGTCGTGTTCATGGGAATGGGAATGCGTATTCTCCTGTTCAGGACTGTGTCCATCCTCTTTCTCCAGGATCACCTTTACCTGTCTGGCCCGTATGAAACTGCGTTCTGTCATCTCTGTCTCGATCCGGTATCCCTCAAGAGGGAGTTTTTGAAGTTCTTTTAAAAATTCCTCCTGATCCGCCCCCAGATCCAGCAATGCTCCCAGCGTCATATCTCCGCTTATTCCGGCACTGCAGTCAAAATATAATATGTTTTTCTGATCCAACTTCTATTCCTCTCGTTTCCCGCCAAGGCAGTTGATGCTGTGAGCCATATACCCGGCCCCGAATCCGTTATCAATATTCACCACACTGACGCCGCTGGCACAGCTGTTCAGCATGGCAAGAAGTGCCGTCACTCCATGGAAGCTGGCTCCATAGCCTACCGATGTGGGCACTGCAATCACCGGCTTGTCCGTGAGTCCTCCGATTACGGAAGCCAGTGCCCCTTCCATTCCTGCCACTGCCACGATCACACTGGCCCGTTCCAGGATTTCTATTCTGGAAAGCAGCCTGTGAATCCCGGCTACTCCCACATCAAACAGTTCTTCCACTTCATTTCCAAGAAACTTGGCTGTTATCACTGCTTCTTTTGCCACCGGAAGATCCGATGTGCCGGCACAGGCCACCACGATCTTTCCTCGGTTCAAAGGAAATGGTTCCGGATCATACACGATCGTCCGGGCTGTCTGATCATACTGAAGTCCCGGGCATACGGCTGCGGCTGCCAGATACTTTTCTTCACTGCACCGTGTCCCCAGAATATGTTCCGCACCGTGCTCCCGCATATTCTTCACGATTCCTGCCACCTGCTGTGCTGTCTTTCCCTCACAGTAGATGACCTCCGGCACTCCCGTCCGTTCTTCCCTCTGATAATCGATCTTTGCATATCCCAGCTCATCGGAGGAATCCGCCTGCAATAACTGTTCTGCCTCCTCTACGGTAAGCTCCTGTGCCGACAGCTTCTGCAAAATCTCTGTCCTGTTCATTACTGTCGTCTCCCTGCTACTGCATCTGTCCGGTAATCTCGTCGATACGATCCAGCTCTTCCTGTGTAAAAGGTGTCCGATCGATGATCTTCAGATTATCCAGGATCTGCTCCGGCCTTGATGCTCCCACAAGAACACTGGTCACCACGTCATCCCTCAGGATCCAGCTAAGGGCCATCTGTGCCAGAGACTGTCCGCGGGAAGCTGCGATCTCATTCAGTTTCCGAAGTCCTTCGATCACCTGCTCCGTCAGACGTTCCTCTTTTAAGAATCTGCCGTCTGTCCGGATGCGGCTGTCTTCGGGAATTCCGTTTAAATACCGGTCTGTCAGCATACCTTGGGACAGCGGGCTGAATGTAATGATTCCCTTGCCTGCCTCCACCGCCGCATCCTTCAGGCCATTCTGCTCAATGGTCCGATTAATCATGGAATAGCTGTTCTGATTAATAATAAACGGGCATTTCAGTTCCGTCAGGATTTCTGCAGCACACTTCATGGTAAGGCCGTCATAATTGGAGATTCCCACATATAATGCTTTTCCGCTTCGTACAATGTCCGCCAGCGTCTGCATCGTCTCTTCCAGTGGTGTCTTTGGATCCATCCGATGATGATAGAAAATATCCACATAGTCCAGACCCATCCGTTTCAGGCTCTGATCCAGGCTGGCGATCAGATATTTCCTGCTTCCCCAGTCCCCGTAAGGACCTTTCCACATATCATAACCTGCTTTTGTACTGATGATCAGTTCATCCCGATAGCTTCTTAAATCTTCATCTAAAATCTTTCCGAAATTGCGCTCTGCGCTTCCCGGTGCCGGACCGTAATTATTTGCCAGATCAAAATGAGTGATTCCCTGATCAAATGCCGTAAACAGCATCGCTTTCATATTTTCATAATTTCCGGTATCCCCGAAATTATGCCACAATCCAAGAGATACCACCGGCAGCTTCAGTCCGCTTTTTCCGCAGCGTCTGTATTCCATGGTATCGTATCTGCTCTCTGCCGCAGTATATGTCATATCTGTTTCCCCCTGTCCATTTGTTTTATTCTTATATTGAAGCGGGAGACTCCCCAGCTTCAAGTTGATTCCTGATAATTCTCTCTCATCAGCTCTATTTCTCTTGCATAACCCTCATCGTCATTGGGTGTTTCCAGAATAAAGGGAAGATGCCGAAGCTTTGGATGATTGACCACCCGGACCAGCGCCTCCAGGCCGATCTGCCCCTCTCCGATCTTCGCATGACGGTCCTTGTGACTTCCCAGTCCATTCATACTGTCATTTAAATGAATGGCCCGAAGCCGTTCAAGACCGATGATCCGATCAAATTCTTCCAACACCCCATCCAGATCATTTACAATATCATATCCTCCATCCCACACATGGCAGGTATCCAGACAGACGCCCATCTTCTCCTGCAGCTTAACCCCATCCAGGATCCGGCGAAGCTCTTCAAAATTTCTGCCCACTTCGCTTCCCTTTCCCGCCATGGTCTCAAGCAGAACCGTAGTTGTCTGCTCCGGTCGGAGCACCTGATTCAGCATTTCCGTAATATAAGCGATTCCCTGATCTACACCCTGCTTCACATGGCTCCCCGGATGAAAATTATAATAATTTCCCGGTGTATACTCCATTCTTTTCAGGTCATCCGCAAAGGTATTTCTGGCAAATTCCCGAAGCCCCTCATCTGCGGAACAGGGATTCAGCGTATACGGTGCATGGGCTACCAGCGGAGCCACATCTTCGTTCGCCGCCAGAGTCAGAAATTTTTTCACATCTTCTTCCTCTATGGCTTTTGCTTTCCCTCCTCTGGGATTGCGGGTAAAAAAGGCGAAGGTGTTCGCTCCAAGATTCCGTGCCGTCTTTCCCATGGCTTCATAACCGCCGGAAGAAGACAGATGATTTCCTATTCTCAGCACAGCCGGTTCCTCCTGTCTCTAACGGATAAAATTCGTTCTCTGGCTTTTTTCTGCTTCCGGTGCTTCAATTCCCTGTTCTTTGCCGGCCGCAATGCACTTTAAGAGCCAGGCCATATTTCTTCCCAGATTGCGCATGGTCTGCAGACCTTCCAGATCCTTTTTCACATCATCCGGACAGTTTCCGTGAACCATATTCCAGTATGTGGAAGAAACCACCGGCATCTGATTAATGGTAAAATACTTATTCAGTACATCCACTGATGCTGTCGTGCCGGCTCTTCTAGCCGATGCAATCGCTGCCGCCGGTTTGTGGGCAAACTGACTGCCTCCCGCATAGAATACCCGATCCAATATAGATAAAATTCTTCCACTGGGATGCGCATAATATACAGGAGTTCCAAAAATAAATCCATCTGCATCTTTTGCCTTCTCAATGATCTCATTTACGATATCATCGTTAAATACACATTTCCCGCCCTGTTCCCGGCATTTCCCGCAGCCGATGCAGTCACGCACCGGAGCGCCACCGGTCTGGATGATCTCACTTTCGATTCCTTCCTGCTTTAATGTCTCTGCGATTTCCGATAAAGCTGTATAGGTACAGCCTTCCTTTTTTGCACTTCCGTTGATCATTAATACTTTCATGTTTTTATCCTCGATTCTTTTTCTGATTCATTTTCAAACAGTTATTGTTATTATAGTAAATAAATACGATTTTTTCAATACAGACCATGAGACGCAGAGACAGCAGTGTCCCCCAGATCATCTGTATCCGTAAAATGCTGACGGTAGAGCCGACCGCATCCAGCGAGGCACTGATACATAAAATAAACTCTCTTTTTTCAGAAACCGGCAAATAGCTTTTCTGTGTATCGATCCTGTACTTTACGATTCCAGCCGTATGATATTTTTTGCGGTATTTTCCACATTCCTGATCACCATACCATCATAGGTTAAGCTTCAAATTTATATTCCACCCGCTGACTGTAACAATGTATTTACGGCATACTCCCAGTTTCTGACGCAAAAGCTTAATCTGCCAGTCTACAATCCGCTGTTCCCCTGTCTGACAGCATAATGACAGGAATATCCGGCTCGTCATCCACGATCAGTATTTTTTTCATGACCATCCTCTTTCATTTCGCCGTTGCTTTAATCAAAGCTTCATGCATGACAATCATAAGAATCATGATCACGAAAAGATATAACGGCAGCAGCGCCACATGGATGACATTTGCTATCACACCGAACAATGGCGGCATAGCAAGGGTACCCATATAGGCAAATGCCATCTGAACCCCAATCACTGCCTGAGATTTATCCTCGCCAAAGTGTGCCGGTGTGGAATGAATGATACAAGGGTAAATCGGAGCACATCCAAGACCGATCATGATAAAGCCTGCCAGTGATGTATATGCGTTAAATGGCAGGATCATAATGATGAGTCCCAGCAGGATCAACACCTGTCCCATTCTGATCATCTGAATATCGGAAAGCTTCATGGTAATAAATCCGCTGATCGCTCTCCCAACAGTAATACCAATATAGAACATAGAAGCAAAACTTGCTGCCGTTTCGATAGGAATGCCTTTGTAAAGATTCAGATAGGAACTGGCCCACAATCCTGCTGTCTGCTCAATTGCGCAATAGCAAAAGAAACAGATAAGGACTTCCTTTGCTCCCCTGATTCTGAGAACATCCCTCAACGCCATTGGCTTTCTTGCTTCGCCAGTCTCTTTATTCACCTCTGTTTTTCTTTTCTTCCAAAGCGGAAGGCTGAGTAATAAAATCACAGTAAGGACGATCTGCATTACAGAAACAATTCTGTATCCATTGTTCCAGCCAAGTCCCCCCGTCAGTGCATATCCCATGATATAGGGCCCTGTTGCCGCACCCACTCCCCACATACAATGAAGCCAGCTCATATGTCGGCTTTCATAGTGAAGAGCTACATAGTTATTAAGTGAGGCATCTACACTCCCCCCGCCAAGACCATATGGAATTGCCCATAAGCACAAAAGCCAAAAATTATGAGTGACAGAAAAACCAAATAGAGCCAGGGCAGTCATCGCAACACTGATCGCCGTTACCTTTCCAGTACCAAGCTTAAGTGTCAGTCTGTCACTCTGCAGACTCGAAACAATCGTTCCTGCTGCAATGATTGCAGATAGAATGCCTGCATAAGAAAGAGAAACCCCAAACTCTGCATACATATCCGGCCATGCAGCTCCGAGCATGGAATCCGGTAAACCCAAACTGATAAACGCCAAATAAATAATAGCCAAAAGAAGTTGAAACATCTTGCCGCCTCCTTAATATTTGTAATATAATAATACCATCACAATATACGAAGTAAATATGATTTTTCAGTATTTATATATAATAAAACAGTCGTTTGGGGGTTCTATGGCAATCAGCATATGTGATGTACATACAAATCAAACCGGAAAAGATACCACTCCTTATGGTAGTGTTGAGTTTCCTGTTGCATGCTACGAGGATGACATGCAGATATTAAGCGTTCCCGTTCACTGGCATGAGGAATATGAATTCATTGTTGCAACGAAAGGGCTTGTAACAGTCTATGTAAATGGGAAGCATATTGAACTGAATCCCAGCGAAGCTATTTTTATCAACTCCGGATGTCTGCATGGGGTAAAATCCACCGTTGAAAAGGTCAGCGTCTTGCGTTCTCTCGTTATACTTCCAAAATTGATAGGCGGAACTACAGACAGTGTCATTTATAAGAAACTGGTTTTACCCTTCTCTTCAAAAGAAGCTCCTGCCTATATTGTCCTTAATGAAGGAAAAAACTGGCAGAAAAAAATAACTGATCATATGTTATCTGCCTGGGCGGTAATAACAGAGGAATCCTTTGATTACGAAAACGAAGCCCGTTATCAGGTTTCTAAAGCTATGCGTATTTTGGTGGAACATCTATCAGAAATAGATACACCAACCAAATCGAACGATATTCTTCTGGAACGAATGAAGATCGCAATCTCTCATATTGAAGCACACTATGCTGATGACATTAGCAATCATGACCTTATGGAACTTCTTGATTGCTGCGAAAGCGTCCTGCTCAGAAACTTTAAGCAGGTAGTTGGCACTTCTCCTATACAGTTTTTAATGAATTACCGTATTCAAAAAGCCGCCGATATGCTGCTGACTACAGACCTGAAGTGCTGTGACATAGCGGCCTCCTGCGGCTTTCATGATATAAGTTATTTTACCAAAATATTCAAAAGAACAATGGGCGTAACTCCATCCATGTATCGTGACACGTGATCAGGAAATCACATTTCCCTGTAGATTTCACAGCCCGGATACGCTATAATAAATTCACATAAAACGAATGTCTCCACACATTCTGAAACCGGAGGAAAGTTATGAAACGAAGCATCAAAGAACTCGCCCTGAGAATCATCATTCTGATGACAGGACTGATCATCGCTCATTTCGGAGTGACCCTGTTTCTCCTTGCCAATCTTGGTTCGGATCCCTTTAATGTTCTGGTACAGGGCATTTACCGCACCCTGTCCGGGCTGACAGGATGGTCTTTGCTGACCCACGGCCGTGTCCACATTGTAATCTGTTTCCTGATCATCCTGGTTCTCCTGGTGACAGACAGAAGCTACATAAAGATCGGCACCGTACTCTGTATGATCTTCGGCGGTCCCATTATCGATATCTTCAGCGTAGTACTGACCCCGCTGGTTTCCGATGCCAGCTCCCTTCCCTATAAGATCTTTATCCTGGTACTCGGGTGTGTTATTCTGGCCTACGGAATGACCATTGTCATTAAATCCGACGCAGGAACCGGTCCAAATGATCTGGTAGCCGTAGTAATCAGTGATAAATCCGGAAAAAGCTTCGGCATCATTCGTATTCTTGTAGATTTCACCTTTTTTCTGGTTGGATTTCTCCTGGGAGGCTCTGTTGGGCTTGGAACAATCATCTGTGCCTTCTGTGTAGGACCGGTGGCCAACATCTTCCTTCCAGTTAATGAAAAGATCATTACGAATGTACTGAAAAAATTTATATAATACATATGTTTAAAAGACCAAAAGCTCCTTCCAGCCTTTGGTCTTTTTCCTTAAAACAACACATTCACAAACCCGATCACCATGCCCAACAGCCCACCGATCCATACCAGGGCATGAAGCTCTTTTCTGGCAATCTCCATGATCATGTTTTCCAGTTCCTGCATATCAAACTGATTGATTCTTTCCTCCACGATGGCCGATACATCCAGTTTCTTCAAAAATCCCGCAGATTTTTTCTCCAGAATCTGAAGATATGCCTCCCAGATTTTTCCCTTGATGATTTCTTTTTTGTCCCACAGGAAAACTCCTACTTCTTTCATGGGCCTGTCCATCCAGGACTGAACTTCCTGATCCAGATATCCGCTGATGATCTCCGGACACTGTTCTTCGATCAGTTCATTCATTTTTTCAAGAATGCCTGCCCTTGAACCGGCTATTGCCGATCCTGCCATAACTGCGATCATAGGACTTAAGTTTCCCATTACCTCTTCCATCGCACGATCCAGCAAAGTCTCTCCCACGCCTTGTTCAATTAACCGATCGGTCACATAGCACGGCAGATGTTCTCCCACATAAGCGACCGCAAGATCTGCCGTACTTCGAACACCCTTTTCCTCTAAAACCTCTCCGACACTTCTTGTTTCGTGGCCCAGCTCTTCGATTACATTGTCAATCTTCCGGTTCAAAGACTGATGCAGACTTTCCGAAGCCAGTGCCTGCTGCAGCGTTCCCGTATCCAGCAGTTCGTCTCCCACCACCTTACCGATGGCTTTGGCGATCCGTCCCTGTTCTTTGGGTATCAGTCCCGGTGTAAACGGCAGCGTCCATTTTCCGATCTTCACCGGATGAAACGGACGAAAGAGCATTTTTAATGCAATTCCATTTGTGATCAGACCGATCAGACCGCCGATGACCGGTGCTGCGATCCATTCTATCTCTATCATATTCATCCTCCATGATTTCAACCGCTTTTCAAAGAGTATAACACAATGATACCGCATTGGACAAGAGGCCGCACATCGGATACAGGACATGCCGGTTTCCGATTCACCGTGCATGGAAACCATTCAAAGCATTTGGGTCTATACGAAAAAAATACGTAAAAGATACAAAAAGCTATGAAATAACAGATAAAATCAGCCACTTTGGGTCACTGCAAAAAAATGTTGTTCAAAGATACTCAAAATCAGGGAAACTCCGGGTCTCACAACAAATTTTTTCTACATAGATACAAAAAGCCAAAAATTCTTCCGTTTTACATGAGAATTTGTATCTCTCAGAAATATTTTTTTATATAGGCCCAATCAAAGACCCCGCTGCAAGCAACGGAATAAAAATCCCGAAATCTGCACAGATTAACAGCAAAAAGGAGAATTGACATGACCACCAAAAAGAAAGCAGATACCACAAACCAACACATCATTGATTCCGGTGATTACCTTGGTCCTGCAGCATCATCCATGGACTGTACCGGTCTGATTCCATCCGGGACGATAAGCCAGGCGGATCTGGAATCTTACGAAGAGCTGTACCCTTATCGTCCGCCTCAGATGCCGGATGAAGAAGCAGATCCGTAATCTGCGTTTCAGATCAGGCAGGACGGGGCAGATCCTTTCTTTTTCCCCGTTCCAGCCACAGGAATACACCGATACAGATCATCACGGACAGTCCGGAACCGGCTGTGGTAGCCAATCCCATGGGAAACAGCGTATCCGGAAAGCAGGTGGATGCCAGATATGCCAGTGGGATCCTTGCCAGGGTGATGGATGCAATGTTGTGAAGGAACGAGATCAGCGACAGCCCATAGGCACAGAAGTATCCGCTGAAACAGAAATGCGTTCCCGCCAGGATGCAGTCCCACACATATCCCCGCATATACTGGCTTCCCAGGCGGATCACATCCCCGTCTTCCGTAAACAGCCCCACAAACGGCTCCGCTGCCAGCTGCATCACGCTGACCGACAAAAGCCCAAAGGATACACAGATCAGCACCGCAAACATCAGCGTCTTTTTTGCCCGGTCGTGACGCCCGGCACCGATATTCTGGGCACACAGCGCAGATACCGTTGAGAGCATGGAGGAAGGCACCAGGAACAGAATTCCGATGATCTTTTCCACAATCCCTACTGCAGCGGCATCGTTTAACCCCCTCTGGTTGGCAATCACAGTGATCACAATAAATGCGATCTGAATAAATCCATCCTGAAATGCCACAGGAAGTCCCACTTTCAGCAAAGCCGCCATTCTGTTTTTCTGCGGACGAAGATCTGTTTTCCGAAGAGACAGACCCTTCTGCTTCTTCATGATAATCCACAGAGATATCGCCACACTGATGGTCTGGGACAGCGTAGTGCCAAGCGCCGCTCCTGCCGGTCCCATACCCAGCACGCCGATAAATAGAAGATCCAGTACAATATTGGCTGCACAGGCGATGGCCACAAAATACATGGGGCTTTTGGAATCCCCCATGCCTCTGAAAACAGAACTGATGATGTTATACGCTGTAATAAACGGAATGCCCATAAAACAAATGGTCAGGTAAGCCACCGTCCCCCGAACCGCTTCTTCCGGAGTAGACATCACAGAGACGATGGTTTTCACCATCACAAGGAGAACCACCGTCAGAACCGCAGATACCCCCATAAACAGGGTAACCGTATTTCCCACCGCAGCGGAAATTTCCTCTCTCTGATCTGCCCCCACCGCTTTTCCGATCATAACGGTAGAACCCATGGCAAGTCCCACGATCATAACAGTCAGCATATGCATGACCTGACTTCCGATGGACACGGCAGTCGTGCTGTCCACTCCGTTAAACTGCCCGATAAGAAACAGATCCGCCATTCCATACAGAGTCTGCAGAAAATAAGACAAAAGAAACGGCAAAGAAAAAGAAATGATGGTTTTGAACACACTGCCCCTGGTTAGATTTTTTTCCATAGAACCCCTCTTATCTATCGTAAATTATTCCTGAACATGATACACTTGCAGCTGCCCCAGAGTCAATACCAATCTCAATCAATCAGATCATTCTGGAAACGGGACAGATGCTCATAGGGAAGGATCAGCCGTCCCCGGTACAGCCCGCAGCCATCATTGATGAGACTGTTATCCACTGCCGCAAACATATTCACATCCAGTTCTGCCAGATTCAGCTGCAAAAGACGCATTCCCCTCTCATATGCCTCATCAAAATAAACGCACTCTCCCACAGGAACGGCATCTCTTCTGGCCCGCTCATTCTCCTGACGCTTTTCATAGCCCAGGTGATTGGCCTGTCCGATCTCCGCCACATCATCCATCCGTTTTGTCCGCAGCTGCACTTCCATATATGATCTGGAACTGTTGTCATAGAATGTGATATGAAGAGACTGATATCCATACTCACTGGTATGGCAGATATAGTCTCTGTAATAAGGCTTCACCTCATTATTGAGAAGAGGAGATGTACTCTCCTTCATGCCCTGGGCCGATTCCGCAGTAAAACCCCGCTCCTCCAGGAACCCGGGCAGCTTATTGGCAATCTGATAGATATATTTCAGTTCCTCTTCTTCAATGTTCTGCCCCTTCTTAAGATGGCACCTGGGCATGGAAACCACGATCCGATATGCAATAAAATCCCTAAAGCAGCTCAGCCTGTTCTTCAGATCTGCCATCGGCGGATAGGTTCCGTTTTTCATATAATAGTCGTAAATATACTCTACAATATATCCATTAAACTTTTCCTCAGCCCGAATAAGCGATTTGATTCTGCCCCTGAAGGTAAAAGCCAGAAACGGATACTCCTTCGCCATATATTTATAAAATTCACGGATCTTCTGCGACTGGGCCGTCAGGAAATCATTATGCTCCAAAAGCTCCATGATCTGAATAAGAAAATTGCAGTGCGCAAGATCCATCTCATTGCGGGTTGTTTTTGCCTCATTTCGCAGATCTTCTATGTAGTTTTTCAGGATTCTCAGGATCGTATCTCCGGAGTAAAGATAATCGTTCAGTGTGATCATGGGGAAGCGGCCTCCTCGTAAATGATTATTATATATGACCTCTTTATGCCTGGTCATCACTCCTCAGGTTGGGATTCCAGAACATTTGTGATAGCCGGTACCACAACCTTCTTTCTTGATGCATATGGTTCAATCCTGTACCAGATTCCTTCATGAACCGCTATGTCGGAAAGTGCTGCTTCCAGTACCTCCTCTGCAGTATCGTCTGAAGGAATCAGGCAGGTAAAAGAAAGATCATCATGGAGCACATTGATCTGTGCGAATGTCATATCCATCCCAGTCGATGCAAGTGCAGAAGGAAACACCTCCGTCATACGCTCAGCAAGATCTTTTGCACTCTCTTCATCATAAGCATTGATACTTCCGATGGAATACTTCGTGTTTCCAATTTCATATTCTTTATAGTCACTGAAGAAAATCTCTTCATCTGTCATTCCCTCATAAGAAATCGATGCCTCATACATATCCCGGTAAAACGCATCCACATCCTGTACTCCTGCCAGGTTACTCAGATCCTTCAAAGCTTCTCTGTCTGCAAAAGTAGTACTTTCAGACTGAAGATTCTTTGTATCCGAAAGTACCGCCCCCATCATGGCCAGAGCTGTTTTCTGATCAGGGGTGACTCCATAGTTCCGATAACGCAGCCAGATGATCGTAGCCGTTGACCCGAGAGGTCTGGCATCATAAATGATCTGTCCTGCCGTGGTTACTGCTCCGTCTGCGTGATGATCAATAATGCTGATAATATTGGCATCCCGCATGCCCTCTGCTGACTGGGTATATTCGCTGTGATCCACCAGAACCATATTACATCCTGCTGCATCATGAAACACCATCGGTGTCTCCAAACCGGCAGCATTTAAGATATATCTGGTCTCGTTATTGATGTCCCCGAGAACGACCGGCTGGGCATCATATCCAAGTTCACTGAGCAAATGTGCATATGCGATGGCACTGCCAACTGTATCAGAATCCGGGCTTTTATGTCCTGTCACATAGATTGTCCCCGTAATCTCGCCAAGGCCATCCAGCTCGCTTCTGTTAAGCATGACATTCATTTCCTGTTCATCTTCATACACACCGGATGCGGCAGCTCCCTCTGCAAAAAAGCAGCCTGTCCCTACGCTAATAGCTGCCAGAACTGTCACCAGCGCTTTACACTTATATCTTTTCCCTGTCATTTCTGCCAACTCCTCATAAATTTTTTCAAAATCCATCAGGACTATTCTTATTTTAACACATCAGAACAGAAATAGAAAATACTTTTATTTGGTGATCCTGCCCCAGTCCGGGTCTATAACCCCTACTTCCACTTGCCACCTTTTTCCATCTATTGTATAATTACCCTGTCTCCCGGTGAAGCAGCCCGTTTCCATCAGGCGCCGCCGGCACAGAAACGCAACGAAATCAGCAGGAGGTCTCTTATGGAAAAATCAAAAGTATATTATACCGATCTTCGGACCGGCAACAATAACAATCTTCAGCAGAAGCTGACCCGCCTTATAAAGAAAGCCGGGATCGCGGATATTGATTTTGAAGGCAAATATGCAGCCATCAAGATCCACTTCGGAGAACCGGGAAATCTGGCATTCTTACGTCCCAACTACGCAAAAACTGTCGTAGACATTGTAAAAGAGCTGGGCGGAAAACCTTTCCTTACTGACTGCAACACGCTTTATGTGGGCGGCCGCAAAAATGCTCTGGATCATATCGAGAGCGCTTATGTCAACGGATTTTCTCCCTTCTCTACCGGCTGCCACATTCTGATCGGTGACGGTCTGAAAGGAACCGACGATATCCTGGTTCCGGTACAGGGCGGAGAATATGTAAAAGAAGCCAAGATCGGCCGTGCCATTATGGATGCGGATATTTTCCTTACGCTTACTCATTTCAAAGGTCACGAAGCCACCGGCTTTGGCGGCACACTGAAAAACATCGGTATGGGCTGCGGATCCCGTGCCGGAAAAATGGAAATGCACAGTGCCGGAAAGCCATACATCGATCAGGAGACTTGCGTCGGATGCGGTGCCTGCAGCCGGATCTGTGCTCACAGCGCTGCTGTTGTCAATGACAAAAAAGCATCCATCGATCACAGCAAATGTGTGGGATGCGGACGGTGCATCGGTGTGTGTCCCAAAGATGCCGTACAGGCTGCCTCCGATGAAGCCAACGATATCCTGAACTGTAAGATTGCAGAATATTCCAAAGCCGTCGTTGACGGAAGGCCCAATTTCCATATCAGCCTTGTGATAGATGTATCTCCCAACTGTGACTGTCACGCAGAAAATGACCTGCCCATCGTACCGGATGTGGGAATGTTCGCTTCTTTTGACCCGGTAGCTCTGGATATGGCCTGTGCCGATGCCGTAAATGCCCAGCCGGTGATCTGCGGAAGTGTTCTGGATGAACATCGCCATGAGCACCGGGAAGAGGCAGATCATCATGACCATTTCCATATGAACCATCCGGACACCAACTGGAAGTCCTGCATCGCCCATGCGAAAAAGATCGGCCTGGGAAATGACGAATACGAACTGATCCGGGTAAATTGATCCGAATCTTTCTCATTTCATCATGGACAGCAGTTCTCCCATGGTAGCCGTACTGTTCTGTTTCTGACAGGGATTGTTCTTGTAGAGATCACTGAGATACTCTCCGGGAACGATCCCTTTTTCTTCCAGTTCATTCAAAAAACTCTCCTCCCTCTGATACTCATGGGATAGCACCAGAATGTTTCTGGCCAGCACCGGCTTTTTTCCCAGATCCGTCAGAACTTCTTTCAGCTTCTCCTCATCCGACAATAGCTTATTCCCCAGGATCAGCACCTTCACATGCCCCAGATCCAGATACTCCGGTATCCGGTTTTGATACTGTTTCTGCAGCTCCTCCACCGAATTTCCTTCCACCAGAAATGATCCGAATCCTCCCGTCAGCGTTTCTCCGTTCCATTCTATTTCCATGGCCTCCACAAACTTCCGGTCTTCCAGTTCCCTGGCAGAACAGCCGGTGAGCAGCAGAAATGCAGAAAAAATCACACAGATCATTCCGACTCTTTTTCTTCTTTTCCGATCCATCCTCTTTTCACCCTTTCCATTACCCAAAGAAGAATGGGAAACGCCGCAAGAAACGGCATCACCGCACAAAGCGCCCATCTGACAAACAGCTTCTCCATCGTCTGATAATTTCCGGAGATAAGCAGCACCACCGCAGCAATTCCCGCACTGTATTTCTTAAGCCCCTCTTCTTCCACCTTCGGAAACAATTCTCCCAGGACCCTGGACATATAATGAATCCCCGTCCCGGAAGCCATCAAAAGAGCCATCAAAAGCACCGCCAGGAACACCACATCCCATCTCTGCAGGAATTCTCCCGGAAGATTCACATTGCTCATGAGTACCGGAACCGGCCACTCCAGTCTGTTCAGATCCGTTGATCCAAAAGCTCCTGTCATTACGGCAAACACGGCCAGCAGAAATCCTCCGGTTATCAGTACAGCTCCCCGAATCGCTCCTGTCATTCCCCTGGTTTTTCCGGTATTCACATGGGGAACCAGATACAGCACCACCCCCATTCCTGCAAACGCCGCAAACACACAGGAACTTCTCTGAAACACATCGCCCGGCCGATATTCTGATATTTCCAGGAAATGTCCGGTCTCCACAGACCCTGACGCTGCCGCAAGCATCAAGATCAGCAGCAGCGTCACTGTGGGGAACAGGCATTCCGCTGCTCTGACCCGTTTCTGAACACTGCCCCCTGCAGCTGCCAGGCCTGCCAGAAGATACATGAATCCGCTCACCACAGGCCTGCTCTCCGGAAGAAGAAACACTCTGCACAGTTCTCCCACTGCCTGGGCAAGGTAGACCATATTCAGAAGGAGATATAGAAAAAACAGGATTCCCACTGTCCCCGCAGCCAGTTTTCCCATCCGCTCCCTGACATAGCCTGTAAATGTTCCATTGATCTTAACTGCCACACTCCCTACCACCGCTCCGTAGACAACTGCAGCCAGGATCCCAAGGACCAGTGCTCCCATCTTTTCCCTTCCGTTAAGGGGCTGTAAAAGAATGGGCAGAAGAAGAAACAATTTTCCTATCCAGTCCAGAATCAACACTTTGCGAAGCTGGCGAAGCGATATTTTTTCATTGTTGGCAAACATATTACTCCTTCCCGGACTTTCCCATCCTGACCCTCTGCTCTCTTCTTGCAAACACCGGACGCTTCCACATTCTGTTCATGGGTGAGCGGATCAGGCTGTCTTTTAAGTCTGCGCCCTGATTCATCTCGCCTCCGGTAAAGGGATAGAGATAGGGAATCTCAAAGCTTTTCAGCCCAGCCAGATGAATCAGCAAAAGCCATCCGCCCAGCACCACCCCATAGATTCCCCAGATTCCCGCCAGCACCAGGATCAGATATTTCACCAGCCGCAGTGCCTCCGATACTTCCTCATTGGGCACAGAAAAAGATCCCAGTGCGGTAAATGCCACGATCACCACAGTCATGGGACTGATGAGATTGGCACTGACAGCGGACTGACCGACGATCAGTCCGCCTACGATCCCTATGGTATTCCCGATAGCCCCGGGCATCCTGATCCCCGCTTCCCGAATCAGTTCAAAAGATAATTCCATCAGAAGCACCTCCACAATTCCCGGAAACGGCACTCCTTTCCTGGCTTCTGCCATAACCAGGATCAGATTCGTAGGAAGGATCTGTGTATGAAACCCGGTGGCCGCCACATAAAGTCCCGGAAGAAACGCCGCCAGAAATGCTGCCAGCCACCGAATGACCCGGAGAAATGAAACGATCCAGAAATGCCGGTAATAGTCGTCACTTGCCTGAAACAGTGTGTTCAGCGTCACCGGCAGCAGAAGAGCTTCCGGCGAATGATCAAAAAGCACTGCCACCCTGCCTTCCAGCAGTGCCTGCGCTGTCCTGTCCGGCCGCTCTGTCGCCTGATATTGTGGAAACGGAGAACGGGTATCTCCCTTTGTAAGCTGTTCTGCGACTCCACTGTCCAGCACTTCATCCCTGGCAATGCCGTCAAGCCTTTTATATACCTCTTTTACAATCCCCTCGTAGGCCAGATCCTCCACATAGAGAAGGCTGACCTTTGTCTTCGTCCTGGTCCCCAGGATCAGATGACGCTTCCTCAGGCGTTCATCCTGTATCCGGGTCCGGATGAGCTTCAGATTCTCCTCCAACTGTTCCGTAAATGCCTGGCGGGATCCCCGCATGGACTTTTCCGATTCCGCTTTTGGTATATCCAAGCTCTCACCTCCCGTCCGATCATACAGATTCCTCTTCATCACAAAAGGGACCTTCCAAAGAACAGTATGTCTGCCTTTGGCGGTCCCTTATATTATGTCTTTCTTTTCTGTTTTTATTCTCTTCCGATTCTATTTCGGCTCTATTTCCTTCCTGTCATCGTCAGGCTCTTCACCATGCAGTCCTTCTGGTTATCGATATGTACCCGCATGGCACTTCCTGCCTTTTCCCTGTCCTTTTTCCGGATAGCCCTGCGGATCGTATCGTGTTCCTCCACAAGAAGCCGATGCATTCTCTTATCCTTCAGATATTCCAGTCGATACCGGTACATCTGCTCCCGAAGATTGGTCAGCATCTGCTGCAGACGTTTATTTCCTGTGGCAGCATAGATGATCTCATGAAATGCCATATCTGCTTCCACACAGTCCAGCAGACGTTCGCTTTCCACACTCTTCTTGAAATCAGCAGCTGCTTTTTTCAATTCCCTGAGCTGATCCTCTGTGATGTAATCGCAGGCCTTTCTGGCTGCCAGTTCCTCCAGAGATGCCCGTACCTCCAGCACATCTTCCAGATCCTTTACGGTAATGTCAGCAACGATCGCTCCCCTTCTGGGAATCATGATGGCAAGTCCCTCCAGCTCCAGCTTTCGAATGGCCTCCCTCACCGGCGTTCTGCTGACTCCCAGTCTCTGTGCCAGCTGGATCTCCATCAGCCGTTCTCCGGGCTGCAGCTCTCCCTTCAGGATCGCATTTCTGAGAGTCTGAAACACCACATCTCTCAGCGGCAGATATTCATTCATTGCAATATGGAAATTATCACTCATCTTCTCTTTCGTCTCCCATCTGCGGCTCACACCAGATATACCTGTCTGGCCGCCTCTCCTTCCATCAGTTCCCTGTATGCCTTTCTGGCTGCTTCTTCCTCATCAAACAGGCCGAACACCGTGGGCCCGCTTCCGCTCATCATGGCATTCAGTGCTCCATGCTTCAACATGCTCTGTTTGATCTCTTCAATGACCGGGTATTCCGGAATCGTCACAGTCTCCAGTACATTTCCCATCAGCGCCGCCAGTTTCTTCAGACTTCCCTCTTTCAATGCTTCCACCTGTCCGTCAATGTCCGGATGGTAGGTAAGCTCATTGGCTCTCAGATTGCCGTACACGAATTTTGTGGAAACATACACCTTGGGCTTTGCAATTAAAATATGGCATTTCGGCATCATGGGAAGGGGCGTCAGCTTTTCCCCGATTCCTTCTGCCAGGGCGGTTCCACGCATCACACAGAAGGGCACATCGGCTCCGATCTTTACCGCCCGGTCCATCAGCTGGCGCCTGGTAAGTCCCAGGTCAAACATCCGGTTCACTCCCACCAGCACCGCTGCCGCATCGGAGCTTCCGCCTGCCATTCCGGCAGCCACGGGAATATATTTGTTCAGCTCAATGGATACCCCTTCTTCCACTGCGAACTCGTCCATCAGAAGTTTTGCCGCTTTATAGACCAGGTTATCCTCATTTGCCGGCAGATAGCTGAGATTCGTCTTCACCTGAATCCCCGCTTTCTCCCTTTTTCTTAAAATGATCTTATCATAGAGATTGATGGTCTGCATAATCATTCGTACTTCATGATATCCGTCTTCTCTTTTGCGCACCACATCAAGGCCCAGATTGATCTTTGCCCTGGCTTTCAGTCTGATCTCTTCCATTTTCCCATTCCTTTCAGGAATCCCTCATTCCAGTACGCCACCGGCGTACCTGCCACGAGGCGCACGCTCCGAAGGAGCTTTCATCTGTGCGCCTCTGCGATCCGCCGAAGGCCGGGCTTTCAGCAGGGGATCGTCACCCGCTGCTGAAAGTTAGTATTTTGTATACAGTTTTTCTGTTATTGTACCATTATCCATACAAAAGGTCAATCACCGTTTACTGTTTTCAGGATGATCAGTTTTGTTCCCGGGCGAACATCCTTCTCGTCCAGATGATTCAGACTGCAGATTCTCTCCGGAGTGGTGTAATACTGCTTGGAAATGCTCCAGAGACTGTCCCGGGGCTGCACTACATATCCCACGATTCCCGGCAGCTCCTGCAGCTTCTTCAGATCCAGTTCCCGTTCTTCGATCTCCATAATACACGGTTCCCTGTGGACCTGCACCGCAAAGGCATTCAGATTCACACTGACCTTTACCTCCACTTCCTCACTGTCGATCATTGTCACCGAAAGCTGCTCCAGGCTGGTCTGCAGAGTAAACCTGCAGTCCCGGTTCATTCCATTCATCTCTATAACCTGTGCGATCGGCACAGCCCCCTCCAGAACGGCATAGGGAGTCTTATCATCGGAAGAGACATACAATACGGAAACAAATACCGCTCCCTCCACTGAGATTCCCTGATCTGTGATCACCGCCTCATCGATCTTTACTTCTCCTCTGCCGCTGCAGGTCTGCAGCATTCTTGGCTGGCTTCCTTTTAAGCGGATCCGCTCCCCTGCCCGGACCTTGGAGAAATTTTTCATCAAAAGACTTTCATATACCTGTTCCTCTCTTATGGGGATCAGTTCTTTCACAGGAGAATACACATCCTCCAGCACCTCCACCTGTTCCTCTGTATACAGCCTGATATCAAGATCCAGAACCGCTTCCAGAGATACCAGGCGCCGCTCCCCATCGTAATCCTCCAGCACCTCCAGGCTGCTTTCTCCCAGAGAGACTCCGATCTGCGAGATCATATCCGCCGTACACCCGGCACACGGAACGGTTCCATGGAAAGGAAGTGCGGTCTCCAGCCACTGTTTCGTGGCCGCTTCATCGTCTCCTTCATACAGAGCAAATACAAACAGCTCCCCTTTCACATCCAGCTCCTGATCCAGTACACGGATATCTGTCCCCCGAAGCTGGATGCTTTCCCACAGGATCCGTGCAATATTGGGTTTGTTGGATGGTACCGTAATCTCATCCCTGATCCTGAGAACATCCCGTTTCTGTACCGCCGCCTGCAGAAGCTCCAGTGTTCTGGTCTGTACACTGACCTCAGGCATTCCATGAAGTTCTACCGCCGCCTGGGCATCACAGATTTCTTCCATAAAAGAAGTAAACACCAGAAGCGCTTTCAGATTCAGTTTTCTGGAATTGATCATGGACACGGTCACATCCTCCGTCTCCCAGCGAAGCTGCACATTTTCTCCCGGCGCTGCTCCCTGAAGGCTCTGGCTTTCCTGAAACGGGACTCTGATATCCAGCCTGTGTATCGGATGTTCCGGCGTATCCGCAATATAAAGTACTCCCACCGTAAGCTGTCCGGTGATCAGCACCTTATCCGTGGCTACCTGCACTTCCTCTATCTTTACCATTCCATTGTGCTGGATGATCCGCTCCACATCCGGCTGAGAGTCCGGCACATTGCTGTCTTCATCCAGCATTACCTGACTCACTGCCCTGTTCTTTTCATGCATCATATGGATATTCTTTTTTAATAATTCCACCAAAGATCCCTCCCCGCATATTCTCTTAGCAGTCTATGCCCCTGCCGGAAACAATATGCCAGAAGAACGGACGTGCTCCTCGCCGAAGGTACGCCTGCGGCGTACCTGAACGATGCATGTTTCTTTCCATCCATTCATAAAGATAATAAAAAAAGAATGTGTCCCGCACATTCTCTTCGGAGGTTTCTATGAAACAAAATAAAACACGAATCCCTGTTATCCTGATCTTCACCCTTCTTTTCTGCGCCCTTTTACTTACCGGCTGCAGCCTGGCTGAGGAGCCTGTTGTAAAGATAAGGGACCTGGATTTTACCGTACTGGATGAAGATGCGATTCCTGCACCTCTTCTGGAGGTCATTCAGGAAAATCTGTCCACAGAAATGAAGCTGAGCTACCAGAACAACGGGACTCTCTACATCGCCCGGGGATTCGGCCAGCAGAAAACCGGCGGATACAGCATTGCCGTGGAACAGATGTATCTGGCGGAAGACGGGATCCATGTAAAATTCCATCTGATGGGCCCCTCAAAGGATCAGAAGCTGTCTGAGGAGCCTTCCTATCCCTACCTTGTGATCCAGACAGAAGATCTGGGAGAAGAGATCGTCTTTGAGTGATCCCTCTGATTTTCCTGTCTCCACTGACAGATCTCCTTCTGTACCTGTTCCTGATACCGGGCCATGAGTCTTTTCGCCAGGCTTCGGCCCGGGAAGGTCCACTCTCCCAGCCGGCTGACCGGCATGATTCCCATGAGAGAATTGGTCACAAAGCATTCGGTGTAGTTTTTTACCTCCTCCGGATGCAGTACGATCTCCTCTGTGTGACAGGTCTCCATCACAAACCCGCGCATGATGCCGGGCAGCATGCCGCTGGAAAGAACCGGTGTATATAGCTTCTCCTCTCTTGCAAAAAAAACATTGCAGACGGTTCCCTCGCAGATCTCCCCACGGGTATTGAGAAAGATCCGTTCATCCACTCCCACCTCATGGGCTCTGCGTTTTTCCAGGATACAATCCCCGTAGTTAAAGGTTTTATGAAAGGTAAGAGGGGATGTCTCATTTCTTCTCACAGGACTGAAGTCCGTAATGAATCCCTTCTGAAACTGTTCTGCCCCATAGGGATTCTGCCTGGAGGTAAGGATCTGATTTTCCCCGGATATCATCACCTTCAGAGCACCGTACTCCATGGGATGCTCCTGAAGATATTCCCGGATCCGCTCCTTGAGAGAATCTGCCTCCCCGCCTATGTGAAGTGCTGTCATGGAACCTTTCAGCCGGTTCAGATGACGTTCCAAAAAGACCGGACAATTTTCTTCCACTGCAATAGTCTCAAAAAGGCCAAGTCCAAACTGGTATCCCTCATCTAACATAATCTGCATCGAATCACCCGCCTTTTCAGACCATTCCGGCCAGGATCAGATCGGCCACCTGCTCCGGAGTTTCAGCCACAGCCATGGCACCGCTCTCCTCCAGTTCCTGGCGGCTTCCGTATCCGTACAGGACACCGATGGTCTCAAGCCCGCATTTTTTTGCTCCCAGCACATCATGCTCCCGATCACCGATCATCACTGCCTGTGAAAGATCCGTGATCTTCCGGGACCTCAGTGCATAAGCCAGCACCTGGTCCTTTTTCGTCCGTTCTCCCTCCAGATCGGCTCCGTAGGTTTCCTCAAAATAAGGTGCCAGATCAAAATGTTCCATGATCTGCCTTGCAAACACTTCCGGCTTGGAAGTCGCCACCACCAGTTTTTTCCCTGCCCCCTTCAGGCGCTTCAGAAGCTCCGGGATTCCCTCGTAGACGCGGTTTTCAAATTTACCGGTCACACTGAAATACTCCCGGTAAATGTCAATGGCCTTTCTGGCATCCGCTTCCGTAAAATCATAATACTTCATAAAGGAATCCAGCAGAGGCGGTCCGATAAACACATTCAGTGTCGTCAGATCTTCCACCTCGATTCCAAAACGGTGCAATGCGTAAGCCACTGATTTTGTGATTCCTTCCTGGGAATCGGTCAGTGTTCCATCCAGGTCAAAAAAAATGTACTGCCAGTTTTTCATGATAATGCCTCCAAAATTGCCTTTGCTTTCTGCAGCGTCTCCTCGTATTCAAACTCCAGCTCCGACTCCGCTGTGATGCCGCCGCCCACGCCCAGGTAATAGACACCGTCTTTATAGAGCGCCGTGCGGATCACAATATTAAAATCGCAGTCCCCGTCCAGGGTCAGATATCCGATGGAGCCGGTATAAAGATTTCTCTGATCGTGCTCCAGCTCATCGATGATCTCCATGGCCCGGTATTTGGGTGCTCCTGTAATGGAGCCTCCCGGAAATGCAGCTTCCATCAGATCCATCACCGTCAGCCCTTCCCGCAGATCCCCTTCCACGTTGGATACCAGATGAAACACGGTGGCATATTTCTCCACGGTGAACAGCTCTGTTACCTTCACACTTCCCGGTACACATACCCGGTTCAGATCATTTCGCTCCAGATCCACGATCATCAGGAGTTCACTTTTATCCTTTTTAGAGTTTTCCAGTTCCCGCCGAAGAGCCGCATCCTCAGAAGGAGTTCTGCCCCGCCTGCGGGTTCCCTTGATGGGCCTGGTCTCCACATGGCCGTTCTTCATTCTCAGAAAACGTTCCGGGGAAGCGCAGACGATCTGAAAATCACCATAATTAAAATATCCTCCGAAAGGAGACGGATTCTGCTTTCGCAGTCTGTGAAACACCTCTTCGGGTGTTCTGCTGCTGTGCACGGTCAGATGCTGAGTCATATTTGCAATATAAATATCACCCTCTGTGATATAGCGGATCATCTCATCCACTGCCTGCAGATATTCTGATTTTTTAAAATTGGGTGTCACCTGTGCTGTCGTTCCCGGTTTCGATTCGTTCCGGTTCTCTCCCGCAAAAATGTCCGATTCTTTCGGAACCGATGCCCGACAGAGCTTTTCCAGCATTTCTATCTCCTCTTCTGCCTCGGACAGCATGCCGTTTGCGATCAGCCACACCTGCCTGTTTTTCAGATCTTCCACGATCAGTATATCATAAAAACACAGAACTGCGTCAGGAATCTGTGCCTTTCTCCTGTGTTTTGTCCCGATTCCCTCTTTTTTTCTTCCATATTCATAGGAAAAATAGCCGATCGCTCCGGAAACCATGGGAAGGTCTGTCTCATTTTTATCCTGATGCTCCTTCAGAAATTTTTTTACATACTCCTCAAAACATTCTTCTGAAGCTTCTCCGTTCACCCTCAGCCCCTCTTCCGTCTTCTCCACCTTCATCCAGGGCTGAAGGCCGATGATGGAATACTGTCCCAGCTGATTTTCCAGAGAGGAATCCAGAAACACAGCATCCTTCTGAGACTCAAACGTCCGGAAAATCTGCGCTGCCGGAATATAAGTCTCCAGTTTTCGAATCACCCTTTTCTCATTTTTCTTCTGCATATTCGTCTGATCTCCTCCCTGAACGCTCTAACCTTTACTTTTCACAATATCGATAAAATTATGCAAAAGTTCATGCCCATACTCCGTCAGCACAGCCTCCGGATGAAACTGAATGCCAAACAGCGGCTGATACCGATGAGAGATCGCCATTACCGCCCCGTCTGCTGCCCAGGCATCTACCCGGTAATCCGGCGGCAGCGTTTCTTCCTTCACCACAAGAGAATGGTACCTGGTCACCTTCATATTTTCGGGCAACCCCCGAAATAACCCTCTGCCGGTATGTACCACCGATGTCACCTTTCCATGCATGGGCCGCACTCCCTTTTCCACTCCGGCGCCTGCGGTATAGCCAATGATCTGATGTCCGAGGCAGATTCCAAGAATCGGGATCCTGCTTTTCAGCCTGTTCACCGCAGCCACCGAAAGTTCTGCATCCCAGGGCCGCTTCGGTCCCGGCGAGATCACCAGAGCCTCGGGCTCCATCGCTTCAATTTCCCTGAGGGTGATCTCATCGCTTCTCTTTACCAGTATTTCCTGTCCCAATTCCTCAAAATAAGCCTTCAGATTATATACAAAAGAATCATAATTGTCGATCATCAGATACATGTCTTATCTCCTCGCTTTCAGAGCAATTTTTTTTACAAAAAAAGGATAACGGCGGGCATATCAAATGCCACAGTCGTTATCCCCTTTCAGGTCCGTAATCTGTGTTTTTATCTTTTCCTGTTCTTTTTCCTGATTATATCCTGAATCTTAAGGAAAAGCAAGACTTTATCTTTCTTCTCTGTATTCCCCTTCTACCGCAAATCCGTGATTCATAGGCCCGCTGCCTTTTCCAAGATCCAGCATGGCCCCCAGTGCACCGGAAATAAAATTTTTCGCATACTGCACGGACTGCTCCAGGGAATATCCCTTGGCCAGATTGGATGCGATAGCACTGGATAAGGTACAGCCTGTGCCGTGGGTATTGGGATTATCGATCCGTTTTCCGTAAAACCAGATATTCTTTCCTCTTTCATAAAGAAGATCGTTGGCATCATGTATCTGATGGCCTCCTTTGCAGAGAACGGCACATTGATAAGCTTCGCCGATCTCCTTTGCCGCCTGCTCCATCTCTTCTGCCGCAGAAATGGATCTGCCCCACAATACTTCCGCTTCCGGAATATTGGGCGTAATGACTTCTGCCAGAGGAAGAAGTTCTTCCTTCAGGACCTCGATAGCTTCCTCGCTGATCAACCTGGAGCCGCTGGTTGCCACCATGACCGGATCCACCACGATATGTTCCGCCCGATATTCCCGCAGGCACTCTGCGATCACCCGGATCAGTTTTCCGGAAGACACCATACCGATCTTCACAGCATCGGGACGGATATCCGTAAACACTGCATCTATCTGCTGCTTCAAGAACTCCGGTGAGACCTCCATGATTCCCGTGACTCCCAGCGTATTCTGCGCCGTCAGCGCTGTGATGGCGCTCATGGCAAACACCCCGTTTACCGTCATGGTCTTAATATCTGCCTGGATACCGGCTCCTCCGCTGGAATCACTTCCGGCAATAGTAAGTGCAGTTTTCATCTTCATATTCCCACCCTCCGGCTCAACTTTCTTCGAAACTCTGCGATATTTTCTTCAATATCCCCTTTCAGGATCCCTGCCGATACCGCAATTCCGGGGGCACCGCATTCCAGAGGTCTTGTGCAGTTTTCAGGAGTGATTCCGCCGATGGCCACATTGGGCAGCCCGCTTTTTTCCAGAATTCTGCGGTACTCCTCTTCCTGGATCAATACCGCATCTTTTTTGGTATCTGTGGTAAACCAGGCGCCGCTTCCAAGATAATCCACGCCCTCTTCTGCCGCTTTTACCGCCTGCTCTGCAGTTCTTGCCGTGGCTCCGATGATCTTATCCGGACCAAGGATTTTCCTTGCCTCCCCTGCCGGAACATCCGACTGTCCCAGATGCACGCCGTCTGCCTCCGAAAGAAGTGCGATATCAAGCCTGTCATTGACGATAAAGGTGGTGGGATATTGCCTGGTCAGCTGCCGCATACGCACTGCCCGCTCCCAGTACTCCCGGGAAGAAATATTTTTCTCCCGCAATTGGATCACATCCACCCCGCATTGTAAGGCCCGCAGGATCCGTTCCTCTCCATAAGAAAAATCTGCGATCAGATAAAGACATCCGTTCCAGTTCATTCTGCCATTTCCTCCATTCAGAATTCCAGTCAACATTTCAGAAGGGTATTCTCAACCGTTTCCGAAATGTTCGTAAGCGCATCCAGGAGGGCTGTTTTCTGGCTTCCATATCCATCCTGTTTTCCTGCCTCTCTCCCGGCAGAAGCCATAATTACAAATGCCGCCATGGCCGCCACTTTTGGGTCCTTTTCCACTGCATGGCAGGCTCCCATGACTGCTCCTGTCAGACACCCGGTTCCGGTAAGATTCAGTTTTTTCTCTCCTTCATGTGACAGATGCCAGTGCTCCTGTTTGGAAAACACCACATCTTCTTTTCCGGAAACGGCCCAGATACGCTGATCTTCTGCATGGTATTGTACCACTACTTCTCCCACAGCGTCAATGCCGTGATGGGGAAGCAGCTCTGTCTGAAGTGCGGCAATCTCACTGCGGTTTCCTTTTACGATGCCCGTCCAGGGAAGGCACAGAAGCTTCCGGCATGCATCCTTTCGGTATCTGCTGGCTCCGGCTCCCACCGGGTCCCAGACAATGGGCATCTTTCTTTTCTCTGCCGTCCTGAGTGCGATCTCTGCCGCTTTTAATTTTTCTGCGTCCGGCTGTCCCATATTGACCACAAGAGCGTCTGCATAGGAGACGATCTCTTCCATTTCCTCCGGTGCCTTTGCCATCAGAGGGCGGGCTCCCAATGCAGAAAGCCCGTCTGTACACAGGGAAACTGTCACCGAATTCGGTATCATATGAACCAGAGGACGCTGTTTTCGGATTCTTTCCGGAATCTCCAGGATCCGCTGTTCCCATTTTTCTCTCCAGTCTGTCATTGTTCTGTTCTCTCCGCCAGAATTTCGTTTACGTACTTCATTGCACCCGATTTATAAAGAGCTGCCAGCAGAATTGCCGCAATGGCTGTTCCTCCTGCTGTACTCACCAGGAACGGAAGCACATAGGCAAAAACAGCAGCTTCTTTTCCCATCAGCAGTGTTGCCACCGGATAGCACACGATTCCGCCTATGATTCCGGTGCCGATGATCTCTCCTGCATAGGCTGCTGCCGGCTTCTTCGTATAACGATAGATCATGCCGCAGCAGAATGCCCCGATCATACTTCCCGGAAATGCCAGAAGACTTCCCGTCCCTGCCAGATTACGCAGCAGGGAAATGCAAAATGCGGAAGCCACCGCATACCAGGGTCCCAGGATCACACCGGTGAGCACATTCACCAGATGCTGGATCGGGAAACATTTGGAAGCTCCTACCGGGAAAGAAAATCCGGACAGGCCAAATCCTACTGCAACCATCATTGCCGCTACTGCCAGTTTTTTTACATTTACTTTCATATTCACTTTTCTCCTCCAGATTTTTGATACTGTCGTGTACACCAAAAAGCGCACGAAAAAAATCACTCAGGAAATCACTTCCTGTTTCCGGATGATCTGCCAGGCCCCGACAGCACATCCGATCACTGCCGCCGCCAGCAGAGCCATCCACCCGCCTGTCGGCACCTTTCCTGTCATCTCCAGGATCCGCATGCCCAGCACTCCGAAAAAGGAGCCCGGTGCTTCCTCTATGGCATCATGGACCTGAGGGAATCCCACACACAGGAGCATCCACACGGCCCAAAGAATCCAAAATGCAGTCCTGCCAAACCTCATCAGAAGCGTACCGCAGAAATCTCCCACAGTCGTCACTGCCAGTGCCGCCGGCACTCCCCATTTCAGCAGCCCTTCCATAAAATCCAATTTCGCCGCAAGACCCGGATACAGCCAGGCATTCAAATCATTCTCTATCCATGCCAGGAACAAAAGGAGGAGGAACGCAGCCGCACAGGATGTAAGCTGAACCGTGAAAAAAGAAACATAAAATCTTTTCCTGGTGCATCCCATCGACACTTCCATATGAAACAGAGTGCGAATGGAACTGGTCGATTCCATGATCACGAAAACCACTGCCGCTGCGGCTGCCAGAATCGATCCCAGAGGGACACTGTGCGTCGCTGTAGGATCCGTATGAAGGATCAGCGCATGCAGGATCTGCCCAACCAGGAATCCACCCAGGATCAGAACGCCGCCCAGGATCCAGTCTTCCGTCATAAGATGAAACTGTTTTTTGATCGTATCTTTCATAGCTTTCCTCCCGTATGCTAAACCCTGACTTCCATCCGGGCTGTCATTTTTCTCACAAAAAATCCCGCTGCCAGGTAAAGGATCACTCCAAGACCCAGGATCCAGCCAAAACTGTTTCCCGGCAGGGTCTGCGCCAGCTCTGCAATGTCCGGATTGACCGCAACGGTAAATCCGATCAGGGCTCCGGCTGACATGCTTAAAATCACAAAGATCACCTTTCCAACCTTACCCCATCTGACAGCTACACCGCCAAAGAGCAAAAACACTGCAGACAGCATGAATGTCCCGCCTCCGAGAAGCGGCAGAAGCTGAAGGCCTCCTTCCGATACATCTCCGGGTACCAGCTTCCAGATCAGTGCCGCAATCAGAATATAGACCAGGTTCACAGCGGCAATGTTCAGCCAAAGCTCCCGGATCACCGATCTTCTGGTCGCATTCATGGAAATCATAACGGAGATCATCAGCTGAAAATACCCAATGATCACCATCATCAGAACAAAGACTCCTGCCAGGAAAAGATAATAGGGATAAAGCTGAAGGATGAGGAGCAGCCACTCACCTGCATTTCCTGTGAATACACCTTTTCCCGCCTGTACAAGTCCGATTCCCAGGGCTCCGGCCGCTGCAATTCCCAGAGTCTCCCAAAAATTTTCTCCCCAGAACAACCATCTTTTTTTCTCTGTCCTCATTTATGATTCCTCCCCGCACAGCGCCACAAATAGTTTCTGCAGGCTTGGCTTCTGTATGCTGACGTCACAGTCTTTCGGAAATTCCTGACCGGGATCAAGCAACACCGTAACACCTTTGCTGCGCCCCAGATGTTCCTCATGATGCACCTTCATTCCCTCTGTTGCCCGGTCTACTTCCTCCTCATGGCCGCTGATATGATAACTTCTCTCCAAAAGATCCTGGGTATTTTCTTTCAATAAAATATGCCCCTGATCCACCATGATCACTTCTTCAAAAATATCCGCCGCTTCCTCAATGATATGGGTCGATACCAGAAAGGTACGTCCGCTCTCTGAAAATTCTTCCACCAGAAGCTGATAAAACCGTTCCCTGGCCACCACATCCAGCCCCGCCACCGGTTCATCCAGGAAGGTAAACTCTGCTTTGCTTGCCAGCGCCACAACGATCGTCACCATGGAAAGCATTCCCTTTGACAGCTTGCTGATTCTCTTTTTCCGGTCCAGACCGAATTCTTTTACCAGCTGTTCTGCCATCTCCGCATCCCAGTGAGGGAAAAACGCAGCCGCTACCTTGAGGTAATCTTTGACTTTTAAAGTGCTGGCATTGTTTCCCGTCAGGGGATTCAGTTCTCTGGAAAAGCAGAGATGTTCCAGTGCAGACGGATTCTCCCATACCGGCTGTCCCTCGAAGGCAACGGTTCCTGCCGAAGCCGGATTCTGTGCCGTAAGGATCGATAACAAGGTGGTTTTTCCTGCCCCGTTTCTGCCGATCAGCCCATAGATCTTTCCGGATTCCAGCTCCAGATCGATTCCGTGAAGCACTTCCTGTTTTCCATATGATTTTCTGATTCCCTGTGCTGTTAATTTACTCATGTTCTTCTACTCCCTCCCCTGATCTTTCGATCATGTCGACCAGTTCCTTTTTTGTGATTCCGAGGCTTCCCGCCTCTGCCATCAGACTCTTTACATAATCATTGTAGAAATTCCGTTTTCGCTTTTCCATAATCTGTTTCTTCGCCCCCTCAGCTACAAACATTCCAATTCCCCTCTTTTTATACAGGATCCCTTCATCCACCAGCAGATTGATGCCCTTGGCCGCCGTGGCCGGATTGATGGCATACAGCTTTGCCAGCTCATTGGTGCTGGGAACCCGTTCTTCTTCCAGAAGAATATTCCGGAGGATATCGTTTTCCACCATTTCTTTGATCTGAATATAAATCGACTTCTCCTGTGTCAGGATCTCATTCACGCTCTGATCACCTCCGCTTTATTGGTTCATTACTTATGTAATTAACCATATCACCAGTCAACTCATTTGTCAATGCCTTTTCTCATATTTTTCTATTGCATACTCGGGAGTCTTTAGTGTAAGATAGTTAAGAAAATCTGCAGGATCATAGGAGCAATGAAATGAAGATACGTTTTTTACTGCCCGCAGCAGGGCTTTGTGCCGCCCTCCTGTCCGCACCGGTCTGTGCGGACACCCGGGAATCAGATATCAAAAGTGCAGGCACCTCCTGGCCTGATATCCGGGAGATCAGAAGTGATCTGAAGATCGCAGAACGGGAAGAAGAACGTCCCTCTCTCCTCGATTCCCTGAAGGGGCATCCCTATACGGATGAGGAGCTGGATGAAATATTCGGAGATTTCCCCTGTTATCTGGAAAGCGGTTCCTTTTTTCTGAACCGCCTGAACAATCTTCCTTCCGGCAGGATCACCGTGGAAGATTCCAGAGTATCCATCAATGGGAAACCGTATCCTTTCCGGGTACCCTGGGCTTATCTGGAAAAAGAGATCAAGGATCGCCTGGAAAGCTTTCAAGGAGACTGGTCCGTCTATCTGAAGGATCTTTCCACCGGGAAAACCATGGAGATCAATGAACATGCCATGGAATCTGCCAGCCTGATCAAGCTTTATATTGCAGGAACCATTTATGAAAAAATCGAGACGGGCGAACTGACCCCGGATGACAGACTGTACTCAGCTCTCAATGATATGATCGTATACAGTGATAACGAATCCTCCAATGTTCTTGTCCGGTATCTGTATGACGGGGATGCGGGCGAGACCTTCCAGGACGGACTTGAAGTGGTAAATGACTTTATCAGTCGGCACGGTTTTTCCAACACCTGCCAGGTCAATGGAATTGCCGATCCCAGTCTCTGGGTCAGTGACGGTCGCATCAATGAGACCTCCGCCGCCGACTGCGGACGGCTTCTGGAAATGATCTATAATAGAGAACTGGTATCACATTTTGCGTCTTTTCGGTTTGAGACTCTGCTGAATAAGCAGGAAGTCAATTATAAAATTCCGGCCTCTCTGCCGGAAGGAACTCATATTTCCCATAAGACCGGGGAAGTGGATGATACGGAAAATGACGCTGCCATCATCTATACACCTTACGGAGACTACATTTTCTGTATTATGTCCACCAATTTAACCAATACCGGAGACGCAGTGGACCATATTCATGAGATCACCCGGCTGGTTCATGATTATTTTACGACACCGCCGCTTTCCTCTTTTGATACCAATTCTACACCACAATAGATCTATACAATATGCAATCAAAGACCCTGCGGCAGTTTTGATAGGGAGGTAAAAATCGTATGTTCCGTTTATGGGGCAAACTCTGGAAGAATAACCGTTTATTACATGATATGACAATAGAAGATAACAGCG
>JAEDFS010000022.1 GCA_016297895.1 Marvinbryantia sp. | reverse complement strand
TATAAGGCAGATGTGATGAAAGAGCGTATGCAGGAGATCAATCCTGATGTGGAAGTGAACGTACACAGGTGTTTCTTTCTTCCGGAAAATTCGGATGATTTTCCGTTTGAAACATATGATTATGTCGTGGATGCTGTAGATACGGTCACAGCGAAGCTGGAAATAGTCATGCAGGCAAAAAAGAAACAGGTACCTGTGATCAGTTGTATGGGTGCCGGGAATAAGCTGGATGCCAGTGCATTTCGGGTGGCGGATATCTATAAAACGAAGATGTGCCCTCTGGCGAAAGTGATGAGAAGAGAACTGAAGAAACGTGGTGTGAAGGAACTGAAAGTCGTTTATTCTGAAGAAAAAACCACCAGACCGCTGGAAGATATGTCCATTAGCTGCAGGAGCCACTGTATCTGCCCACCGGGTGCAAAACATAAATGCACGGAGCGCAGGGATATTCCGGGAAGTGTGGCATTTGTCCCGTCTGTGGCAGGTCTTATCATAGCCGGTGAGGTAGTGAAGGATCTGACGTATATAGAAAGAGAAAGAAATGATGAAAGTAATTACAATTGAAGAACTGGAAAGTATAGATCCGTCAACATGTTGTGTTGTTGATCTCAGATCGGAAGATCAGTATGAGAGAGGCACTTTCCCTGGGGCTGCCAATATCCCTATGGAGCAGTTGAATGAGAGAAAAATGGAATTACCGAAAGAGAAAACCATTTATCTTTTATGTCATACAGGGGAACGCAGTCAGATTTATACAGAAGAACTGGAAGCAGAAGGATATGATGCTGTAAATGTGAGTGGCGGATACCGGGCATATCTGAAGCTGTCTCTTTCAAGATATATGGAGAAAGAATCAGAAGAGAAGCGCAGGGAAAAGACAGCGGAGATCGAGAGAAGTATTATCAAAAAATTCCGAAAGAGTATATGGCGCCCTTTTACGAAAGCACTGAATGAATATCAGCTGATACGGGAGGGCGACAGGATTGCCGTATGTATTTCAGGGGGAAAGGATTCCATGCTCCTGGCTAAACTTGTACAGGAATTGAAGAGGCATGGAAAGATTTCCTTTGAAGCGGTATTTCTGGTGATGAATCCGGGATATAATGATGATAACTGGAAAATCATACAAGATAATGCAGAGCTTCTTGGCATTCCCCTGACTGTTTTTCACAGTGATATTTTTGATACGGTAGCAGGGATCGAGCGCAATCCCTGTTATTTGTGTGCCCGGATGAGAAGGGGATATCTCTATGCAAAGGCGAAAGAACTGGGATGTAATAAAATTGCTTTGGGGCATCATTTTGATGATGTGATTGAAACCATCCTGATGGGAATGCTGTACAGCGGAAAAGTGGAGACGATGATGCCGAAGCTTCACAGCCAGCACTTTGAAGGAATGGAATTGATTCGGCCTCTCTATCTGGTAAAAGAAGAAGCAATCAAGGCATGGAGAGATTCTAATGGTCTGCACTTTATCCAGTGCGCCTGCCGATTTACGGAAAACTGTGTCAGCTGCGGCGGTGGACGCGGTTCCAAACGGGATGAGATGAAAGAACTGATCGCACAGTTCCGCAAGACCAGCAGTGTGATTGAAACGAATATATTTAACAGTGTGACGAATATCAATCTCAGAACTGTAATCGGATATCATAAGGATGATATGGCCTATTGCTTTCTGGATGACTATGACAATAGATCTTAGGAGTTGGTTGAATTATGAGAGAATCTGTTTTTATGGATATTCCTTCTCCGTCCAGGCAGCAGACAGAGAAACTGAACTCATTGAAAAAATATATCAGAACATTGGGAAGTACGGCAGTAGCCTTTTCCGGCGGGGTAGATTCCACCTTCCTCCTGAAAGTGGCACACGAGGAGTTGGGAGATAAGTGTGTCGCAGTGACAGCGATGTCCTGCTCTTTTCCACAAAGGGAACTGGAGGAAGCAATCAAAAAAAGGGAGTACCTACCTGGGAGAAGCAGTCTTTTGCCTGCCTGTCATCCAGATTTGTCTATGGAGAAACCATTTCAAAGGAAAAATTGTCCATGGTAGACAGGGCAGAGCAGCTTCTTCTGGATATGGGATTTCATCAGGTAAGAGTGCGTATCCATGGGAATATTGCCCGTATTGAGATACTGCCGTTTGAGTTTGAAAAAATGCTCCGGGAAAAGATTCGAAAAGAAATCTATGAGAAATTCCAATCATACGGATTTTCCTATGTAACAATGGATCTTATTGGGTATCGAACTGGAAGTATGAATGAATCATTTAAATGATCAAATTGTAATTGTGTCAGGCAGTGAAGATCCCAACTACTATATACGGTTGATTGCACCTGCATCCAGTTCACAGCAAACCGGTTCCTCCGGCAGTTTGATTTCCGGTTGAATACAGCAGCAAATCGTTCTATGGACAATCATGTGATTTCGTATTATCATAGCACATGGATGAAAGACTCATCTCAGTGTTTGTATGAAACGAGGCAGCTTATGAAAAACGAAGAAGTTCTTGGAAAAGAAAAAATGTGGAAGCTGATTGCAGTTATGACGATTCCGTGTATTTTGGCTCAGATCGTCAATCTGCTGTACAATATTGTTGACAGAATTTATATCGGGAATATGCCGGATATCGGGCGTGATGCGCTGGCGGGACTTGGACTGTGCATTCCGATCATCACTTTAGTTTCCGCATTTTCCGCATTTGTTTCAGGCGGAGGAGCGCCGCTGGCGTCTCGTGCACTCGGCGCAAATGATAAAGAAAAAGCCCATGAAATACTGGGAAACGGAACATTTTTGCTGCTGATGTTTTCGGTAACACTGACCCTTGCGGCATACATTGTGAAAACGCCCGTATTATATCTGATCGGTGCTTCTGAAGTCACATATGGTTATGCAAACGATTATCTGACAGTTTACTTAATTGGTACAATATTCGTTCAGATCGGTGTCGGACTGAATACCTTTTTATCTGCGCAGGGAAAAAGCATGCAGGCAATGATGAGTACCCTGATCGGAGCGGTACTCAATATTGCGCTTGACCCGTTACTTATTTTTGGTTTCCACATGGGAGTGAGAGGTGCGGCATTGGCTACGATTATTTCACAGGCAGTCAGTGCGGTATGGGTCTTGCGGGTATTAACTGACAGAAAAACCTCTTTACGCCTGCTGCCCCGTTATCTGAAGCCGAAGATGAGAACCATACTGAGTATTTTTTCACTTGGAGTCGCTTCGTTTGTTATGACAGCGACGGAATCTATGATAGGATTTGTCTTAAACAGCCGGCTGCAAAACTATGGAGGCGATATTCATGTCAGCACGCTGGCAATTCTGCAAAGTGTGATGATGCTGATCTCTACGCCGATCACCGGGTTTACGCAGGGTGTAACGCCTGTTTTGTCATACAACTTTGGTGCAAAGAATCGTGTGCGCCTGAAAGACTGCTACTATAAAACGCTTGCAGTTTCATTTTCATTCAGTTTTATTTTCGCTTTCCTCATGATGGTGTTTCCGTATCCGTTTGTCAGAATGTTTACATCTGACAGTGAACTGAGCATACTTGCGGTAAAATATCTGCCTGTCTTTATGGCAGGAATGCTCATTTTCGGAATCCAGAGAGCCTGTCAGACAACCTTTGTTGCCATTGGTGAAGCGGGGATCTCTCTCTTTATAGCCGTGCTTAGAAAACTGATCCTGCTGATTCCATTCGCCTATCTGTTTTCGTACTTGTTCGGTGTAAGCGGCGTCTACTATGCGGAATGTGTTGCAGATATGATGTCTGCTGTGATTTGCGGGACAATATTCTTCTTCAGATTCAGGAAGGTACTGTCAAAAATGGGTGATAAATAAATTTTACTTGACAATCAATTTAGAATGTTTATAATATAATTAGAAACGTTCTAAAGGCAACAGAGCACGAGAGAGGACTGGTTATGACAAAATATGAGAAAGATATATTTGCCATCGTAAACACTTCCTGTGAACATCTGACCGTAGAACAGATTTTTCAGAGATTGAAGGAAAGACATCCGAAAGTGGTTCTTGCGACGGTATATAATAATTTGAACAAATTACTGGAAGAAGAGCTGATTCGCAAGGTATCGATTGAAGGGATGCCGGACAGGTATGATCGAATGGAAAAGCATGATCATCTGGTCTGCAGGAACTGTGGAAAGCTTGCAGACGCTGCGTTTAAGGATCTGACCGCATCTTTGCGGGAACAGATGGGTGATGAATTTTTGTATTATGATCTGAAGGTTTATTATGTTTGCCCTGAGTGCAGAAAAAAGCTGGAGGAGCAGACAAAAAAAGAATAACAAGCGAGTCTTGAACTTAAGGAGGAGAAGCAATGGCACAGCATAAGTATGAAGGAACACAGACAGAGAAGAATCTGGAGACGGCTTTTGCAGGGGAATCAGAGGCAAGAAATAAGTATACCTATTTTGCTTCTGTTGCCAAAAAAGAAGGTTATGAGCAGATCGCAGCACTTTTTTTAAAGACCGCAGAGAATGAAAAAGAGCATGCAAAAATGTGGTTCAAAGAGCTGAAGGGAATCGGTGATACAAAAGAGAACCTGAAGGCAGCTGCCGAGGGAGAAAATTACGAGTGGACAGATATGTATGACGGATTTGCAAAGACAGCAGAGGAAGAAGGATTCCCGGAGCTGGCAGCGAAGTTCCGTCTGGTTGCTGAAATTGAAAGGCATCATGAAGAAAGATACCGTGCGCTGTTAAAAAATGTGGAGACAGCTGCTGTATTTGAAAAGAGCGAAGTAAAGGTATGGGAGTGCCGCAACTGCGGACATATCGTGACAGGTACAAAAGCACCGGAGATCTGTCCTACCTGCAATCATCCCCGGAGTTACTTTGAAGTACACGCTGAAAATTACTAAAGTTACGGGCGGAACCAGAGGAAAATGGTTGACGGATATCATGCCTGCAAACACAGTGAGAACGGTCTTTACTATATTACGGAAGGAACCAATGCCTATATCAGTGCAACGGTAGAGCAGACCATCGATCTGGGAAGCCATACGATGTTCATTGCTTCCGTAGATGATATGGACGTACTGTCAGCGGTGCCGTCTGCCACCTATGCATATTATCAGTCTTCTATCAAACCGAGACCGGAAGAAAAGGCTTCTGCGGGGAAAACAGTATGGCGCTGTACCGTGTGCGGATATGTTTACGAAGGGGAGGAGCTTCCTGCAGATTTTGTCTGCCCGATCTGTAAGCATCCGGCTTCTGATTTTGAAAAAGTGACAGCATAATTGAATCGTGTGAAAAAGAAGGAATGTTTCCAAGAACTCTGGCGAAAGGAAACATTCTTTTTTTACGGAGAAAAACAGGTTAACAGATCGAAGAATCAATGGTAGAATAGAACATGGATAAAAAATACACATTCTGCACAGACTAGGAATACATGCAGATAAGCGGCCGGTTTGATACCGGCTGCCTGCATGAAACGAAAGGAATGTGTTCAGAATGAGAGATAAGAAAAGCGGACAAGTGTTTGCTGCCGCCCAGCAGATCGGAAAATCCCTGTTTCTTCCGATTGCGGTACTGCCTTTTGCGGGAATATTGCTTGGTGTCGGCAGCTCTTTTACCAATGAGACAACGATCGCTGCCTATGGACTTGCCCGGGTACTGCATCCGGGCACGCTGCTGTATGGGATCCTGACCGTTCTGGCGGACGCAGGAAATGTAGTTTTTGCCAATCTGGCACTGATTTTTGCTCTGGCGGTGGCCCTCGGAATGACAAAAAAGGAAAAAGGGGTCGCTGTGCTGTCTTCAGCCGTATTTTATGTGGTGATGCTGATGACGATCCATTCACTCCTGGTATTGGACGG
Organism: Marvinbryantia sp.; assembly: GCA_016297895.1. Taxonomy (GTDB): domain Bacteria; phylum Bacillota; class Clostridia; order Lachnospirales; family Lachnospiraceae; genus Marvinbryantia. Next base: position 25,461 of record JAEDFS010000022.1, on the reverse strand, counting down.
CTCCATTACGGATGGCGTGATCTCTGCCAATGTAAAAGAGGGAGCGATCGAGTCGATCCTTGGAATCCAGACTTTGCAGATGGGAGTCTTTGGAGGAGTGATCTCAGGGCTTATTACGGCCATGCTCTGTAATCGTTTTTACAAAATACAGTTTCCGCCGGTACTTTCTTTTTTTGCCGGCACCCGGTTCATCCCCATTGCCGGGATGGCAGCAGCCGTTGTGACCGGTATCATTTTATATGTGGTCTGGCCGGTGATCCAGAATGGAATCTTTGCTCTGGGTTCTGTAGTGCAGGCTTCCGGATATGTTGGAACGTTTTTATATGGCTGTATTGAGAGAGCGCTGATTCCCTTTGGACTCCACCATATTTTTTATCTTCCTTTCTGGCAGACGGGTCTTGGTGGAACCGCAGTGATTGACGGGACCACTGTGCTGGGAGCCCAGAATATCTTTTTTGCTCAGCTGGCATCCGCAGACACGGTCCGGTTTTCTGTGGATGCCTGCCGGTTCCTCACCGGAAAGTATCCGTTTATGATGGGAGGACTTCCGGGAGCGGCACTGGCCATGTATGTGACTGCAAAGCCGGAAAAAAGAAAGGAAGCGGGCTCTCTCCTGCTTTCCGTGGGCCTGACATCATTCCTGACCGGAATCACGGAGCCCATTGAATTTACGTTTCTCTTCCTGGCACCTTCCCTGTTTGTGGTGCATGTGGTGCTGGCAGGCCTGTCTTTTGCTACCTGCCACATACTGCAGATCTGTGTGGGAACAACCTTTTCCGACGGACTTCTGGATCTGATCTTTTACGGGATCCTGCCGGGGCAGGAAAAATCCAACTGGATGACGCTGATCCCTGTACTGGCAGTCTATTTTGTTGTATACTTTATCGTATTCCGATTCTTTATCCTGAAATGGGATCTGAAAACTCCGGGACGGGAGGCAGAGGGGGAGGCAGTTCATCTGTATTCCAAAGAAGAGTACCGGCAGTCTGTCGCAGGAGGAAAAAAAGGAAAGGAAGACAGAAAGTCGGCTCTGATTCTGGAAGGCGTGGGCGGCGCCGGCAATCTGGAAGATCTGGACTGCTGTGCCACAAGACTTCGCCTGACACTGAAGGATGGAAGTCTGGTGAAAGAAGAACTTCTGCGCGCATCTGGTGCATCGGGTGTCATTGTAAAAGGAAATGGAGTCCAGATCATTTACGGTCCTTCCGTGACGGTGGTGAAGTCCAATCTGGAGGAATGGATCGAGCGGGGCGGAGAGGATACTGCGCTTCAGGATGGTGGAGTAACAGCGGAAGCGCAGAATGAGAAGGGAGGAATCCGGGAAGAAAACCGGGATCAGGAGGGGATCCGGGGAGAAATCCTGGCAGCGCCGGCAGAGGGGCGCATCCTGCTTCTCTCCGAAGTACAGGATGAAGCTTTTGCATCAGAGGCGCTGGGAAAGGGAATCGCCATCGAGCCTTCCGATGGAAGCCTCTTTGCCCCGGCAGACGGAGTGATGGAGTCCGTGGCATTCACGGGACATGCGCTGGGGATGGTGACACCGCAAGGTGCACAGATCCTGCTGCATGTGGGAATCGATACAGTGAAGCTGGAGGGCAGATATTTTACCGTTCATGTAACAGAAGGGCAGCAGGTGAAAAAAGGAGATCTGCTGATGTCTTTTGACCGGGTAGCCATAGAAAAAGAAGGGTATCTCTGTACTACCCCCATGATTATCTGTAATACGGAAGATTACGCTTCCATAACGGTACTTGCAGAGGGAACGATCTATCCCGGAGAGAATTTGCTTCAGACAGAATCGCACGCCGGGTCTTAAGTGCGTTTGACTTGAAGAACAGGAGGACAGAAAATATGAGATCTTTTGAATACAGAATTACAGACGAAGCAGGCCTTCATGCCAGACCTGCCGGTTTACTGGTAAAGGAAGCGAAAAAATACGCTTCTGTGATCCGGGTGGAAAAGGATGGAAAAACGGCGGAAGCCGGAAGATTAATGGCGCTGATGGGGCTTGGCATTAAGAAGGGCGATCTTGTTACCGTAACTGCGGAGGGAAGCGACGAAGAAGCGGCAGCAGAAGGATTGGAGCAGTTTTTTAAAAACAATCTGTAAATTGGGGGAATACCTGTGGAAAAAAAGACTGGGAAAAAAATTGTGGGCGGGATCGCCATCGGAAAGATCCGATTTTTTGAGAAGTCCAGAAATCAGGTTTCTCGAAGAAAAGAGGAAGACAGCGAAAAAGAGATCGCAAGATATGAAAAGGCAGCAAAGACAGCGGCCGGTCAGCTGGAAGAACTGTATGAAAAAGCACTTGTGGAAGTGGGCGAGACTAATGCGGAGCTGTTTCATGCACATAGGATGATGCTGGAGGACGAAGATTTCCGGGAATCTGTGATACACATTATCTCCGGACAGAAGGTCAATGCAGAATATGCGGTAGCTGCCGCCGGGGACAGGTTTGCGGAAATGTTTGAAAATATGGAGGATGAATATTTCCGGGCCAGATCTGCGGATATCCGGGATATTACGGAGCGGCTTCTTTCTGTGCTGAACGGCAGTGAAAATACGGTGGTGCTGGGAGAGGAACCGGTCATTCTGGCGGCGGAAGACCTGGCTCCCAGTGAAACGGTACAGATGGATAAGAGCAGACTGCTGGCTTTTGTGACCCATTACGGTTCGGTTAATTCGCATACGGCAATTCTGGCAAGAACCATGGGAATCCCTGCACTGGCCGGCATCGAGATCAGCCGGGACTGGGATGGAAAGCTTGGAATCGTGGATGGAGAAGCAGGCGTTTTTGTCGTGGATCCCACGGTGTCTGTGCTGGAGGCCTGCTTTAAAAAGAAGGCAGCAGAGGAAGAACAGAAAAAGCTTCTGCAGCTTTTGAAAGGAAAAGAGGATGTGACCCTGTCGGGAAGGAAGATCCGGTTATATGCCAACATCGGAAATCTTCAGGATCTGACGGCGGTGCTGGAAAATGATGCGGCCGGGATCGGACTTTTCAGAAGTGAATTCCTTTACCTGGAGTCCTCCGACTATCCAACGGAGGAAGCCCAGTTTCAGGTCTACCGCAGGGTACTGGAGACCATGGGCGGAAAAAAAGTGATCATCCGGACATTGGATATCGGTGCAGATAAGCAGGCCGATTATTTTGGCCTCGAAAAGGAAGAAAATCCGGCTCTGGGATACCGGGCCATCCGTATCTGTCTGACCAGGACGGATGTGTTTAAAACGCAGCTTCGGGCTCTGTTTCGGGCCAGTGCCTACGGAAATCTGGCGATCATGTATCCCATGGTGATCTCTGCAGAGGAGGTACACCGGATACGGAAGATTTCCTGGGAAGTGAAAAGAGAACTGGAGGAAGAGGGCATTCCCGTAGGACCGGTGGAGGAAGGAATCATGATCGAGACACCGGCAGCGGCTGTGATGAGTGATGAACTGGCAAAGCTGGTAGATTTTTTCAGCATCGGTACCAATGATCTCATTCAGTATACGCTGGCCCTTGACCGTCAGAATGAACAGCTGGAAGAATTTTATGATCCCCATCATCCGGCGGTACTTCGCCTGATCGAGCAGGTGATCAGAAACGGTCATGATGCCGGGATCTGGGTGGGGATCTGCGGAGAGCTGGGAGCTGATACCGGGCTGACGGAGCAGTTCCTGAATATGGGACTGGATGAACTGTCGGTGGCTCCGGGCTGTATCCTTCCGGTGCGGAAGGCAATACGGGAAACGCTATAAAACAAAGAGGAGAGGATAAGGATGGAAAACAGATATGTGATCGACTGGGATCGTTATGCCGGACTGGCGAGAAAAGCGGCAGCAGAGGGAGCAGTTCTTCTGAAAAATGAAGAGCAGGCACTTCCGCTTCGGGAAAATGAGAGAATCTCTGTATTCGGAAGGATCCAGTTTGATTATTATAAGAGCGGAGCCGGTTCAGGCGGGATGGTGAATACACCTTATGTGGTGGGAATTCTGGATGCACTGAAGGAGGAACAACTGACACTGAATGAAGAAGTGGAAGAGACTTACCGGGAATGGTTAAAGGGTCATCCATTTGACTACGGTAACGGATGGGCCCAGGATCCCTGGAGTCAGGAGGAGATGCCGCTTCCGGAAGAACTGGTACAAAAGGCGGCGGCACAGTCTGATGCTGCGGTGGTGATCATCGGGCGTACCGCGGGGGAAGACCGGGATGCCTGCAATGAAAAAGGAAGCTATCTTCTGACTGATGCGGAGGAGGAGATGCTCTCTGTCGTGTGCCGCAGTTTTACCCGTGTGATCGTGGTCCTGAATGTGGGCTACATCATTGACATGAACTGGGTGCGGAAATATGGACCTCAGGCAGTTCTCTATACCTGGCAGGGCGGTATGGAAGGCGGCCACGGAGTGGCTGACGTGCTGATGGGAAGAGTGAATCCCTGCGGAAAGCTGTCGGATACCATTGCTTCTTCCATCGAAGATTACCCCTCCACCCCCTATTTTGGCGGGGAGGACGGAGACTGTTATGCAGAGGATATTTATGTAGGCTACCGGTATTTTGAGACTTTTGCAAAAGAAAAGGTGCTGTATCCTTTTGGTTTCGGGCTTTCTTATACTGCGTTTTCAGTGGAATGCCGGAAAGATCCGGACAGCACAGAGCAGGCGGTGATCCGGGCGAAGGTGAAAAACTGCGGAGAACGTGCCGGCAAGGAAGTGGTACAGGTCTATGTAAAGGCTCCTCAGGGGAAACTGGGAAAACCTCTTCGCAGCCTGGCGGCATTCGGAAAGACCTCCCTGCTCGAACCGGGACAGGAAGAAGAACTGCTCCTGTCTGTTCCGGAAGAACGGATGGCATCTTATGATGACAGTGGCGTTACCGGATATCCCTATTGTTATGTGCTGGAGCCGGGAATGTACGAATTTTATGCGGGAACTGATGTAAGAAGCGCAGTGCTCGCAGGAACCCTGGAGATCCGTGAGACGAAGGTGGTGCAGCGCTGCAGGCAGGCATTGGCACCTTCGAAGTCATTTGAACGGATGAAACCTGAAGTAAATAAAAAAGGAGACTGTAAGATCACCTGGGAGAACGTGCCTCTGCGCACCTATTCTGTAAAGGAAAGGATAGGGGAAGATCCCGGTAAAGAGATCCCTTATACCGGCAGCAAAGGATACCTGCTGGGAGATGTATATGATGGGAAGATCACTCTGGAGGAATTTGTGGCTCAGATGAATGATCAGGATCTTTGCTGTATCGTCCGGGGAGAAGGCATGTGTTCTCCCAAGGTGACGCCTGGAACAGCGGCAGCCTTTGGAGGAGTCACGGATTCCCTGAAAAAAATGGGAATCCCCTGCGGATGCTGTGCAGACGGTCCCTCCGGAATCCGTATGGACTGCGGAACACAGGCTTTCAGCCTTCCAAACGGAACCTGTCTGGCATGCAGCTTTGATGAAGAACTGTCAGAACAGCTTTTTCAGATGGAAGGAGCAGAGCTTCGAAAGAACCGGATCGATATTCTGCTGGGACCGGGCATCAATCTTCACAGAAATCCGCTGAACGGACGAAATTTCGAATATTTTTCCGAGGATCCGCTGCTTACCGGCAAAATGGCGGCGGCCCAGCTGCGGGGAATGGCCTGTTATCAGGTGACAGGTGCGATCAAGCATTTTGCGGCAAACAACCAGGAATACCATCGTGCCAGATATGACTCCGTCATGTCAGAACGGGCAGCCCGGGAGATCTACCTGAAATGCTTCGAGATCGCAGTCAAAGAGGGTGGTGCAACAGCTATTATGTCTACCTATGGTGCAGTGAACGGGTTCTGGACAGCCAGCAATTATGATCTTCTTACTGCCATACTGCGAGACGAGTGGAAATTTGACGGACTGGTTATGACGGACTGGTGGGCCAAGATGAACGAAGAGGGTGTGGAGCCTTCGGTACATAATGCGGCAGCCATGGTGCGCTGCCAGAATGATCTTTACATGGTGGTACACAGCGCAGAAGAAAATACCAATGGAGATAACCTGGAGGAGGCTCTGAAAAACGGAACCTTAAAACGGGCCCAGCTTCAGAGATGTGCCATGAATATTCTGCGGACACTGATGAAATATCCTGCGATGGAGCGGTCTTTAGGACGGATGAGCAAGGAAGAGAAGGAAGCCTTTGAAAGTGCTAAGACAGAGGATATGGTGGATTTTGATCTGAAATACTATTCCATCGATAAATATCTGGAGCTGGATCCCTCCGAAATTGATACCGGAAAGGGAAAGAGCCATGTATTTGGACTCTGTATCCGGGAGATCGGCACCTATCGTCTTCGCATGGAGGTGAGGATCGATGCTTCTGAGCTGGCACAGGTACCGCTGACGGTATCTGCCAATAACACCGTGCAGGGAATGCTTTCCTTAAACGGTACCGGAGGAAAATGGATCGTGGTGGAGCAGTCGCTGGGAGAACTTCGCAATTCCTATAACTTTATCAGACTGTTTTTTGCGCAGGGAGGAATGGAGATCAGAAAGGCCGTGATCGAGTGGGTCAGCGGAGAACGGAAAAGGTGGTAACAGAAAATGCGGGTGGGACTATTCGTCCCACCCGTCCGTCATTCTCATGGTAATACAGATATTTCTTACAATATCGCCATCCTGAAGCGGAAGATCAGCTTCTTCACTGAGGGGAGGAAGATGGCCTTCCATTTCCAGTTCTACACTGATCCAGCTGGCTGCAGCCTCGTTGGCATTGTCCAGTACTTCATCCAGGGTATCTCCTTCTGCGTGGCAGTCCTCCAGGTCCGGAAAATCTGCCCGGAAGGTACCGGATTCGGTTTTTCGAATGATAGCGGGATAGATAAATCTCATAATCAGCACTCCTTTCATGGTTTTCATTATAATTATTTTTATAGGACAAGACAATAGGAAGTTTTTATGCTATACTGGTCAAAGTGAGCAAACATTTTTTATGATCGGTCATCCGGGAAGACATTGTAATTGAAATTTTGAGAGAATCACATGAGGAAAGAGAAAGATGCAGGAAATACTGACAAAAGCAGGGTGTTTTATAGCGATTATCCTGATGGGATATCTGCTGCGGAAAAAAGGGTTTTTTAAGGAAGGGGATTTTCAGATCCTTTCAGGAATCGTGCTGAAGATCACACTTCCGGCGGCTATTGTGGCAAGCTTTGCCGGGAAAGAGATCGATGCATCGATGCTGTCCATCAGTGCCCTGGGACTGGGCTTCGGCCTTGTGTACATGACGGTGATGTATGTACTGAACTGCCGTTCTTCCAGGGAAAGACAGGCCTTTGAGGTATTGAACTGCAGCGGTTACAATATCGGTAATTTTACGCTGCCCTTTGTACAGAGCTTTTTAGGACCGGTGGGAGTGATCACCACCAGTCTTTTTGATACCGGAAATGCATTTATCTGTCTTGGGCTTTCCTACAGTGCAGCCTCTGCAATCAAAGGAGGAGAAGGCGGGTTTCCCATAAAAAACATGGTACGTTCCCTGCTGAAATCTCTGCCGTTTGACTGCTATATTATCATGACCGTTCTGTCCATGGCCAGAATCTCTCTGCCGGCACCGGTCCAGTCTTTTGCCGCCACCATAGGAAATGCCAATGTCTTTATGGCCATGCTGATGATCGGGGTGGGATTTAAACTGTCAGGGGACAGGAAACAGCTGGGAACCATCGTCAGGATTCTTTCTGTGCGCTATGGTCTTGCGATCGCAGCTTCTTTCCTCTGTTATTTCCTGCTTCCGTTTCCTCTGGAAGTGCGGCAGGCTCTGTCGATTCTGGTATTCAGTCCGATTGGAAGCGCAGCACCTGCATTTACCGCAGATCTGAAAGGAGATGTGGGACTGGCAAGTGCAGTGAATTCCATTTCGATCATCTGCAGCATTATCTGTATGGTGACTGTTTTATCCATTGTGCTGTAACAAAACAGGAATAAGAACATGCTATACTGAAAAAAAGCCTTTCGGGCAGAGTTCTTTTTAGGGGAGAAGATCTGAGAATATGAGAAGAAGCAGAAGAAAACGAGTGAATAAAAGGAAAGAAGAGAGAAGACAGGTGATCAGGAAAACCATCCGGACGATTCTGATCGTGGTATTTCTGGTGGCAGCAGCCGATCTTGGATACATAGCAGTGATGCATGGTAGATTTTATCATCACGCAACACTGAATGGATATGATGTTTCGGGGAAAAATGTGGATGAGGTCATGGAAACCCTGGAAAAACCTTATAATGGGTTAAAGCTGCAGGTAAAGGAGAAAGGTGAGACGGTTCTTGCGATAGATTTCAGTGATATGGGATATTCGGTCAATGAAGATCAGATGAGACGGGATATCGAAGAGGTGATGCATCGTCAGAGTCCGGTGGTATTTGCGGATCTGATCCTGGGAGATGAATATGGAATGCGGGTTCCCTTCGCAATAGACCAGACTGTGTTTGCAGACAGGGTAAATGCGGATCAGCTTACCGTTCCCCGTGTGGCTACGGAGAATGCACAGCTGGTGGAAGAAAACGGCTCCTATGTGATCCATCCGGAAGTATATGGAAATGATTTTGCAGATTCCTGGCTGCAGGAGCTTGTGAAAAAGACCATCGACAGTGAGCTGACCAATGCATCCATTGATACGGTGATCGAGGTGGAGATCACAGAGGATGCCTACGAAAAACCAACGGTATTTCAGGACGATCCAAAGCTAAATGAAGAAATGAATCTCTACAACCGTTTCTGCAAGGCGGAGATCACCTATGACTTTGGAGAAGAAAAAGTGGTGCTGGACTGGGATACGCTGAAAGAATGGCTGGTTCCGGAGGATTCCGAGAATCCCATCAGCGAAGAGGCTATCTACAATTATGCCAGTCAGCTGGCTGCAGAATATGATACCATTTATATTACACGAACCTTTGAGACCAGCAGAGGAAACACGGTGACCCTGCCAAGTAATGATTATGGATATCAGATCGATGTGGATGCGGAATTTGACCAGCTGAAGGCAGATATTTATGCCAATGCACCGGTGGAACGGGAACCGGTGTATGCGATCCGCGGGTACAGCAGGAACGGATATGATGATCTGAACGGAACCTATGTGGAGGTAGACCTGACCAATCAGTATCTCTGGTTTTATAAAAACGGAGATCTGATCGTGGAAAGCAGTGTGGTGACAGGGCTTCCAAAAGATGGAAGAGAGACCGCAGAGGGTGCGTTTGCCATTCCCTATAAGGCAAGTCCCTTTAATCTGGTCGGAGGAGGCGGTGAAGGCGAAGGAGAGGCCTGGGACGTGGAAGTTCGCTACTGGATGCCCTTCCATGACGGTCAGGGACTTCACGATGCCGACTGGAGAGGAGCCTTTGGCGGAAACATCTATCAGACGGCAGGATCTCACGGCTGTGTGAATCTGCCTGTGGATGTGGCAGCGGTGATCTATGAATATATGGAAGAAAATGTAGCTGTGATTCTTTATAAATAAAAGATCGGTTGTTTTTCGGGAAAAGTGGATCATGAAAAAGGTCTTAGCAGGAAATTAATGTGTTCCTCCCTTTCTTAATACTATTTTAATGTACAGGGTGCTATGCTGATTACAAACTGGCACCCTTTTGCATTAAGAATAGAAGGGGGAGGGAACTTATGGAAATGTTGATAAATCTGGCGGCAGTTGCCGTCTTAATGGGGTATCTGGCAGCGGTCGGATATACTTTTATTAAAAAAATGTATTCCATAGGAATATGGGAAGAAGAGGATCATAATGGGGGAGAAGACAATGACAAAACCGGAGTTTAAGATGACCCAGGCACAGATCATCGCTTTGGGTTATTTCCTGGTGATCGCAGTGGGCGCACTTCTTCTGATGCTGCCGTTTTCCACTGCTAAGGGAGAACAGACCGGTTTTCTGACTGCTCTGTTTACAGCAACCAGTGCCACTTGTGTGACAGGATTGGTGGTGGTGGATACCAGTATTCACTGGACCATGTTTGGAAAAACTGTTATTCTATGTATGATTCAGATCGGTGGTCTGGGATTTGTGACCATCGGTGTCCTGTTTGCTATGTTTATGAAAAAGAGGATCTCTTTAAGGGCAAGAGGACTGCTTCAGGAGAGCATGAATATTTCCCAGGTGGGAGGTGTTGTCCGTCTGGCGAAAAAAGCGATCATCGGAACTGTGATCATCGAAGGAGCGGGAGCTGTACTGCTGGCATTTCGCTTTATTCCGGAATACGGATTCAAAACGGGAACGGCGCTCAGCATTTTCCATTCCGTATCGGCATTCTGCAACGCCGGGTTTGACCTGATGGGAAGAAGCAAGGGGGCTTATAATTCACTGGCTTCTTATTCCAATGATATGCTGGTGAACCTGGTGATCATGCTTCTGATCGTGATCGGAGGTATCGGTTTTCTGGTGTGGGATGATCTTACCAGAAAAAAATGGCATGTAAAACAATATACCCTTCATACCAAGCTGGTTCTGCTTGTCACCGGTGTTCTGATCTTCGGCGGAGCTTTACTGTTCTGGCTGTTTGAAAAGGATCACCTGATGGCCGGTATGGGAGTGAAAGAGACGGTGCTGACTTCAATGTTCAGTTCCGTCACTGCCAGAACTGCCGGATTTAATACCATTGATACGGCGGGATTGTCGACCAGTTCCAAGCTGTTGACGATTCTTCTGATGTTTATCGGAGGAAGTCCCGGATCTACGGCAGGCGGTATCAAGACGACCACTACCATCGTACTGATGATCTATGTGATCTCTAATCTGAGAAATTCCAAGGGCTGCAACATTTTTGGCAGGAGCCTGGAGGATGATGCCATTCGCAAGGCCAGCAACGTGGCAATCATCAGCCTGGTTATGGCTATCACAGCATCCATTACTATCTGCTACATCCAGCCGCTTCCCATGGAAGATGTGCTGTTTGAAGTATTCTCTGCCATCGGTACGGTAGGAATGTCTACCGGAATCACCAGGGAATTGACAACAGTATCCAGAATGATCATTATTCTGCTGATGTACTGCGGACGAATCGGCGGTATGTCGTTTGCTTTATCATTCCTGGAGAAAAAGAAAATCGCACCGGTGCGCTGCCCGGTAGAAAAAGTAATGATCGGATAAGAAGGGGAGGACGCAATGAAAAGTGTTTTAGTGATCGGCTTGGGAAGATTTGGAAACCATCTTTGCAGAAAGCTGGCGGAGCTGGATAATGAAGTTATGGTAGTGGATATGCAGGAAGAGGCGGTAGAGGATGTACTGCCCCTGGTGACCAGTGCAAAGATTGCTGACTGTACCAATGTGGAAGTGTTAAGGAGCCTGGGAATTAATAATTTTGATATCTGCTTTGTATGCATCGGAAATAATTTCCAGAACAGTCTGGAGATCACCAATCTTTTGAAAGAGCTGGGTGCAAAGTACGTGATCAGCAAGGCAAACCGGGATATTCAGGCAAAATTCCTGCTGAAAAACGGAGCGGATGAGGTGATCTATCCCAACAGGGACCTGGCAGAACGGCTTGCAGTCCGCTGCAGTATGAAAAATGTCTTCGATTACATTGAACTGAATGAGGGATACACGATCTGTGAGATTCCGCCTTTGGGAAAATGGATTGGGAAGACCATTGCAGAGGTCAATTTCAGAAGCCGGTATCATGTGAGTATCCTGGGAACAAAGAGTGAAGGAAAGCTGAGCATGCTTCCTGCCGCTGATCATGTGTTCCGCTCGGATGAACACCTGATGGTCATCGGCCGAAAAGAAGATATTGATAAAATCCTGAAAACATTATAAGATAAGGGTGACGTTGCTGTCGGGATTCTTCCTGATCTCAGACAGAAAAAATGCGTGACCGGAGGGCAGTTAATCATGGTGAAGAAACATTCTATGTATGTTCTGAGAATGGCAGCCATTTTGATGATTACCTGCCTTCTTTCATTTTTGCTGGACAGATGCGGCATTGGAAGAGAGAATATCCTGATGCTGTATATTGTGGGAGTTCTGATGGTGGCCTATGTGACAAACGGATATCAGTACGGTATCATTGCTTCCCTAGGGAGTATGATGAGTTTTAATTTTCTCTTTACGGAACCGATCCGCACTTTTTCCATTTCCCGTCAGGATGATGTGATTATGCTGATCTTTTTCCTGGCAACGGCGCTGATCTCTTCCAATCTGACCGTGCGGTTCCAGAAGCAGGTGAAAGTGGCCCGGGAAAATGAACAGCTGGCCAGACAGCTTTCTCTGGAACAGGAACGGATACGCTTTGCTATGGAAAAGGAACAGATGAGGAGCCGGCTGCTTAGAAGTATTTCTCATGATCTGCGCACACCCCTTACCGGGATCGCAGGGGCCAGCAGTCTGATCGCAGAGAAAGGAAATGTGCTTGAGAGGGAGAATATCATCAGTCTGGCCAAAGATATCAGTGTGCAGTCTGACGGAATGATCCAGATGGTGGAAAATATCCTCAATATGACAAAGATCGAAAGCGGCAATCTGGTGATCGAAAAGAATCCGGAGGCAGTGGAGGATATTATCAGCAATGCCATGATCAATGTGAAAAGCAGAAGGCAGAATCGACGTATCCGTGTGGAGGTGGAGGATTCTGTTTTTATGGTGCCCATGGACGGGAAAATGATGGTTCAGGTTCTGACCAATCTCCTGGACAATGCCATTAAGCATACGGAAGAAGACGGAGAGATCCTGATCCGGGTGACAAAAGAGCAGGGAAAGGTCTGGTTCTATGTGGAAGATAACGGAACCGGGATCGATGTGAATGAAAAAGACCGGCTGTTTGAAGAGTTCGTGACATTCCGGCCGGTGAGTCAGGATACCGGAAAAGGAATCGGACTTGGGCTTGCCATCTGTCGTGCGATCGTGACGGCTCACGGAGGAACCATATCTGTGGAAAACAGAACGGAGGGCGGGGCAAGATTTTTCTTCAGCCTGCCGGAAGATGCCAGTTAGGGAGGAACAGGATTTGGAAAAAGAAATTACGGTTTTGATCGTGGAAGATGACAAATATATTTCCAATTTTATCTGTATGAGCCTGCGGCAGGAGGGATACCGTTATCTGAAGACAGAGACGGGAAGAGGTGCCATCAGTCTTTGCTATGCCAATAATCCGGATGTTGTGATCCTGGATCTGGGACTGCCGGATATGGATGGGATAGAAGTGATCGAGAATATCCGCAGCCAGTCGGATAAACCAATCATTGTGGTTTCCGCAAGGCAGGAGGAAGGGGAAAAAATCAGGGCGCTGGATAAAGGGGCGGACGATTATGTAGTGAAGCCGTTTTATATGGGGGAGCTTCTGGCCAGAATCCGTGTGGCTGTGAGAAAGTCAGAAAAGAACAGCGCATCGATGACGCAGAGTTTTCAGAAAGAATATCTGAAGATCGACTTTGTAAAACGTATGGTCTATATCGATGACCAGGAGGTACACCTGACACCGATCGAATATCGGCTTCTTGTATTGCTGGTGTCCAACAGGGGGAAAGTGCTGACGCATAATCAGATCTTAAATGAGATCTGGGGATACGGAGGCGGAGGAGATGCCAACAGCCTTCGGGTGTTCATGGCCACTCTGCGCAGAAAGATCGAAAAGGATACCACAAATCCAAGGTTTATCATTACCGAGGTGGGCGTGGGATACCGGTTTGCGGAAGAATAGAGTATTGGAAATAAGAAATCAGAAAGAAATGGAGGAGTGGCATGTCTCATCTGACGGATAAGGCGATCAAGGCGGCATTTATGAAGCTTCTGGAGGAACAGCCATTTGAAAAGATCACCGTAAAGGATATTGTGGAGGAATGTGGGATCAACCGAAATACCTTTTACTATCATTTTCAGGATATTTATGCTCTTCTTCAGGAGATTCTGGATGAGGAAACAGAAAAATCCCTGAAATCATCCCAGGAGTATCTTACCTGGCAGGACGGAATTCTGCAGGCGATCTCATTTGCCCTGGAGAATAAAAAGGCACTGTATCATATTTATAATTCTGTAAACCGGGTGAGGATCGAAAAGTACCTTCACAGTGTGGTGGGAAAGATCATGAAGGAATATGCCATAAGACAGGCGGCTGGGATCCGGGTGTCAGAGGAGGATATTTCTCTGGTGGCGGCATTTTATCAGTGTGCTCTGGTGGGGATGCTTCTGGGATGGCTGGATGACGGCATGAAAGCAGATCCGGAGGAGATCGTTCATCGTCTTGGAATCATGCTGGAGGGGAATATGAAGAATATGCTGAAAAAGGCAGGCGGACAGGCTTAAAGATTTTCAGACAAAAACAGCTTCGTGCACAAAATCTGTGCACGAATTTTTTTTTGCCCGTGGCAGAACCGGAGGAAACAGCACATACTGATGCTACTTAAATCACAGGGAGGAATGAACATGCAAAATGTTGGGAGAAAGATCGTAAAATTTCGGATTCCGATCTTTATTCTCAGTATCCTGCTTCTGATTCCGGCAGGATGGGGATACTTGCACACCAAAGTGAATTACGATATTCTGTACTATCTTCCGGACACCATTGAGACGATGCAGGGGCAGGAGATTCTGGCGGAAGAATTCGGAACAGGAGCCTATTCCATGTTTATCTGTGAAGGAATGGATAATAAGGATGTGGCAGCACTGAAAAAGAAGATTGAGCAGGTAGACAATGTGGAAAAGGTCATCTGGTATGACAGCCTGATGGATCTGAGTATTCCCATGGATATGCTGCCGGATAAAGTGCGGAATGTATTTAATACGGATGATTCCACGATGATGTTTATCATCTTCCGAACGACCACTTCTGCGGATGAAACCATGAAAGCCATACAGGAGATTCGGAACATTGCCGGAAAACAATGCTTTTTAAGCGGAATGTCAGCAATCGTTACGGATACAAAAGAGTTGTCTGATCAGGAGGTTGTGATTTATGTGGGAATTGCCGTTCTGCTTTCTCTTCTGGTTCTGGGAGTGACCATGGATTCATTTTTTGTACCGGTCCTGTTTCTGCTGAGTATCGGAATGGCAATCGTATATAATCTGGGTACGAATATGGTCAAAGGGGAGATCTCCTACATTACCAAGGCACTGACGGCGGTACTGCAGCTTGGAGTGACCATGGATTATTCCATTTTTTTGTGGCACAGTTACCAGGAACAGCAGGAGAGATTCCGGGATAAAAAGGAAGCTATGGCGGCTGCCATAGGAAAAACCATCAAATCGGTGGTAGGAAGCTCCATGACCACAGTGGCAGGATTTATTGCACTCTGTTTTATGAGCTTTACTCTGGGCATGGATCTGGGGATCGTCATGGCAAAAGGTGTAGTCATCGGCGTGATCTGCTGTGTGACGGTTCTGCCGTCTATAATCATGATCTTTGATCCGGTCCTGACCAGGACAAAACACAGGCCTCTTCTGCCGGATATGAATAAGCTTTCGGATTTCATTACCCGCCATTACCGTCTGTTTGCGCTGGTGCTGGTTCTTCTCATCGTTCCGGCGGCTTACTGCCAGAAAAATGCAGATGTCTATTATAACCTGGATGAAACCCTTCCGGAAGATCTGCCCAGCATCATGGCAAACAAAAAACTGCAGGATGAATTTCAGATGGGAGCCATGCATATGCTCCTGATCGACAGCAGCCTGCCGGGCAAAGAAGTCCGGAAAATGATCGGTGAGATGGAAGAGGTGGACGGTGTGAAAGCAGTACTTGGAATGGAGACCCTTCTGGGAAGCCGCATTCCGGAGTCTATGATTCCATCTTCCATAAAAGAGGTACTGACAAACGAAGAGTATGAGCTTATGCTGGTAGATAATGAATATAAGACGGCATCCGATGAAGTAAACGCACAGATTGAACAGCTGAATGCGATCCTGAAAAAATATGATCCCAACGGGATGCTGGTAGGAGAGGCACCCTGTACCAGGGACCTGATCAATATCACCGATACAGACTTTAAGGTAGTGAACGGGGTGTCCATACTGGCAGTGTTCGTGATCATTATTTTCGTATTTAAGTCCTGTACACTTCCGGTGATCCTGGTGGCGGTAATTGAATTTGCCATCTTTATCAATCTGGGAATCCCGTATCTTACAGGAACGATGATTCCGTTTATTGCATCTATTGTGATCGGTACCATCCAGCTGGGATCCACGGTAGACTATGCGATCCTGATGACCAGCCGGTACGAAGCGGAGCGGTGTGCGGGAAAGAACAGGATGGAGGCAATCCGCATTGCTCATCGTGCAAGCATGAAATCCATTATCGTCAGTGCACTCAGCTTTTTTGCAGCTACATTCGGTGTAGGCATGTATTCCAGTATCGATATGATCAGTTCCCTCTGTACTCTGATGTCCAGGGGAGCCATGATCAGTATGATTGTGGTGCTGTGTGTACTTCCGTCCATGTTTATGATATTTGACGGAGTCATCTGCAGAACAAGCAGAAATTTCAGAAAAGCAACGATCAGGAGGGAAAAACAGCATGAACAGAAATAAAAGAATGACAAAGAATATGACGAGAAACATGGCGGCTGTCATAGCCGGCACCATGGTGCTGCAGATGACGGCAATACCGGCTCTTGCAGCATCAGCGGCTGAAAAGGAAGAGACCGTGTATGTGAAGACAGACCCATATGGGAACACTTCAGAGGTGATCGTCAGTGACTGGCTGAAAAACCCCCGGGGAGAGAAATGTCTTTCAGATACCTCTACCTTACAGGAAATTGAAAATGTAAAAGGGGAGGAATCTTTTGAACAGCAGGGCAATCAGCTGGTATGGCAGGCGGATGGAGAAGATATCTATTATCAGGGAACTACGGAAAAAGAATTGCCGGTATCTGTAAATATCCGGTACTATCTGGATGGAAAAGAGATCTCCCCGGAAGAACTGGCCGGAAAAAGCGGTCATGTGAAAATCTGTTATCAATATGAAAACCGCAGAAAGGAAGGGGAGGTCTACACACCTTTCACACTGCTTACCGGGATGGTGCTTCCTTCCGAACATTTTCGGAACCTGGAAGTGACCAATGGAAAAGTGATCTCCGACGGAGAGAAGGAAATTGTGATTGGGGTGGGAATGCCGGGACTTTCCGAAAGTCTGAAGTTGTCCGATACGGAAATGCTCAGGGATGTGGAGATCCCAGAATCCTTTACGGTGGAAGCGGATGTGACGAATTTTAAACTGACTTTATCCATGACCGTGGTGTCTGCCCTGAATCTGGAGGATCTGGGTCTGGATGATGTGGAAAGCATGGATGATCTGAAAGAGACATTGGATGAATTTACGGATGCAGCTATGCAGCTGGTGGATGGAAGCGGTGATCTGGCGGATGGCGTACAGACTTTGAAGGATTCCTGTCAGGAACTGATCGATGGAATGAATGCCGTAGATGAAAATATGGGTACTCTTGCAGATGGGATCGGTACACTGAACAGCAAAAAGGGCGACCTGATTGATGGAATCAATGCCCTGGCAGCGGGAATACAGACTCTTGAGAATAAGAAAGGAAAACTGGTATCCGGAGTGCAGACTCTTGCAGAAGGAAGCAGCAGCCTGGAAAAGGGAGCGAAGAAAATAAATAGAGGAGCAGCCGTTGTTGCAGAAAACACAAAAAAGCTTCTGGATGGAACTAAAGAGCTGGCATCCGGTGGAATGGCTCTGAAACAGGGAACGGAAGCTCTCAGTGCAGGAACCGGGGCACTTGTAGAGGGAGCGGCATCTCTGACCCTGGGAAGCCGGAGCATGGAAGCGGGACTGAAGGCTCTGGCAGAGGGGAATGACAGTCAGGCTCTTCTGGCGGGAAGCAGTCAGGCAGCCGCAGGGGCGGCAAAACTGAATCTGAGTGTGAAGGCATATACAGAGGGAGTGGATCAGCTTGCAGGGCAGCTTCCGGCTTATGTGAGCCAGGCTGACAGCTATGCAGGTCTGACGGGGCAGTATGCAGCTGGGGTAAGTTCCTATGTCGATCAGGTCAATCAGATCCTTGGGGTTATGTCGGCTCCGCAGGCGGCATATGCAGATCCCGGTACCGCCACTTGTCAGATCGATGAAGCGTCAGTTGCCAATCTTCAGACAGTCCTTGGAAAACTGCAGAATGTACAGTCTGTTATCAATGGTGCGAAATCCAAAGAGGATCTGATCCGGTTATATGCATCCTATCAACAGTATCTGGGGGAACTGGACAGCTGTATCCAGCTTCTTAACAGTTCCATAAATGGAATTACCCGGACAGAGGCTGCGCCTGTGGTACAGACACAGAATCAGGCACCGGGCGGCAATGCAGAACAGATGGCGGTACTGATACAGGCGGGAGAAGATCTGAAGGTAAATGGACAAAAGCTTACGGAAGGCGGAAAAATGCTGCAAAGTTATACCGGATCGCTGCAGGCCGGAATCCAGGCTTTGACAACTGCGGATACCGGGGAGGCGGGCACACCGGGACAGCAGATCGCAGCGGGAATGGAGACTCTTGCATCAGGAACCTCACAGGTTGACAATGGTATACAGAAGGTATTCTCTGAGGGAATCGCACCTCTGAAAGAAGGAGCAGCAGCACTTGCATCCGGATCTGAGGAACTGCTTCAGGGAGCAAAAGATTTGAACGAGGGAGCGATCCGGCTGGATACCGGAGCAGACCAGGCACTGGAAGGAGCAGGAAGCCTGCAAACCGGAACATCTCTTCTGTCACAGGGAGCAGTGTCTCTGTCACAGGGAACAGGCGAGCTTTACAGCGGAGCCGGTCAGCTGAAGGACGGACTTTGGACACTGAACAATGGAGCAGGGGTATTGAGCAGCGGAATCAGTCAGCTGGCAAAGGGAAGCAGCCGGCTTCAGAGCGGTGCATCGGAACTTTCCGATGGTGTGGAACAGCTGGCAGACGGAAGCAGTCAGCTGAAGGAAGGAACGGCGAAGCTGGCAGAAGGCGGAACAAAGCTGGATGACGGTGTGTCGGAACTGAAAGACGGAGCAGATGATCTGAAAGAGGGAATGGAAAAATTCAATAAAGAAGGAGTGGAAAAGGTCACAGATTTTCTGGATGAAGATGTACAGGATATGATCGACCGGCTGAAAAAAGTAAAAGAAGCCGGAGAAAATTACAGATCCTTCAGTGATGAATCCTTTGACGGAAAGGGAAAGGTCAAATTCATTATCGAGACAGGAGCAATCGAATAAAAAAGAAACAGTTCTCCGCATTCCTCAATGCGGAGAACTGTCTGATACAGGATTTATGAGCTACAATTGGTCAATGATCTCGGAAGTCTGCAGAGCTCTGCGAATCAGATACCTGGTATCGGGAGAAAGACTTACGCTTTCCGGGAGATGGAACGACAGATCATTCAGGAGAGCAATGGAAAGCTGAAATACGTAATAATCGTCACCGGTCTGTTCTTCCAGCAGGGAATCTCCCTTGTTGCTCATTTCTGTGGTGTCTTCTTCATGCCCCAGGCTCAGTTCGTTCAGCATTTCCACCATGATGCAGAAATGTTCATCGTCCCAGGCAGAAAGATAGATACATTTACATAATCCTTTGGTAAAAAAAGTATAGTTTTTATAGCAGTCAAACAGTTCTTTAAAACGACTGCGGTGCATGGCATTTTCAAACATTTTTTCTTCGTCCAGTGCTTCCAGACAGTATCTTTTCCAACTCATAACTCTCTCCTTTTTGTAAGCCTTCTGAAATATTCAAGTACGCCACCGGCGTACTTGCAGCGATTCCATATTTTTCAGTATAACAGCATACATGCAGAAAATAAAGAGAACAGAAAAAATAATTGCAGATTTTAAATTTTTCCCGGCAAAATGACTCGTGCAGAAAGAGGAACGATTTCAGCAGAAAACATGGAGCCAGGACTGCATTCACCGTCCACATTGATAATCATTTTCTGATTTGCATCCACAGGCTGAATCTTTACACGATGTGCCGGAAAATATTCTATGATATCCTGCAGCTCAGGTATAATTTGCCCGTTTGCGAAGTGCCTGCCGGCCTGGTAGAGCGGGAGAATTTTTGCAATTTTGGGTAGCGAAAGCCTTCGGACGACTATCACATCCAGAACACCGTCATCTAATTTTGATTCCGGTGATGCAAGAAATCCTCCGCCATAAGAACTTCCGTTGCAGACAGCCACAAGGAGGCAGCTTCGATCAAACTCTTTTTCGTCAATCGTAATATGTAAATTCACGGCCTTTTTCCCGAGGAGCACCTCAACAATACTTAATTGATAAGCGATAGAACCACCGCAAAACGGAATGCGACGAAACTTGGGAATTCCGTAAGCCACCTTTGCATCCAGACCGGTGGAACAGATCTCTGCTGCATAACCGTCAGGAGTTGTGATCATATCAATTTCTTTTACCTTACCGCCAAGCTGATCTTCTATATCGCAAAAATCTTCCATTGTGCCAAAGTTACGAATAAAGTCATTTCCGCTTCCATAGGGCAGAAGTCCGACTGCCGCTTTTTTATAATGCATGGATCCGGTCAGTACTTCATTAAAGGTACCGTCACCGCCTGCCGCATATAGACGGATCTCCTCGTCCTTTGCTGCGGCGGAATTTACAGCCTCCTGAGCCAGCAAACGGGCGTGAGCCGGATACTCGGTCAATTGAACAGACAGATCTGATCTGGCGATGTGTAAGGCTTCGGCAGCCCGGTGAATCTGTGGGATCAGAACTTTACTGGAATCTTTTTTTCCCGCTGTCGGGTTTATAATAAAATGATATTTCATAAACTCTTCTCATATCTTTCTGCTTTTACGACATAGTTGGGGATTTTTGACCCCAACATCATAGTAATCTACAAATGGATAAAAAACAAGCGAGTCTTGAATATGAAAGAAAATTTTCATGGAGGAGTGCTGCGTTCCTTGACGTAGAGCAATTTAAGCATTATAATCTGTATGTCGGCGGATGAATAAGGACAGACCCGCCTTGAAAACAGAGTAGGAGGTCACGAAAATGGCAAAGGTTACGAAAGAAATGCTGATCGGAGAGATCCTTCAGTTAGATCCGAATATGGCAGCAGTGCTGATGGGAAGCGGTATGCACTGTGTAGGATGCCCCTCTTCTCAGGGCGAATCCCTGGAGGAAGCGGCTATGGTTCACGGAATTCCGGCAGATCTGCTGGTTGCAAGACTGAACGCATATCTGGAAAGCGTAGGAAAATAAGCAGTTATCAGGAGAAATAACGGATTAAAAATGCGTCCTCATATATCTGAGGGCGCATTTTTGGGTTCGTTTCTTTGACTGTGTGGTTATCCCAGCTGAGCCAGCATCTGTAATGCCTGGGAAAGAACAATGGCCTCGCCGTGCTCATTGAGATAGGCCTCTGTGCCGGGTTTGTATTTCAAGGTAAAACCATATTCCGAAACGATATTACATATTTTATTGAATTCTTCGGGTGTATGAGTCGATTGGTTGAGGATCAGCCGGTAATCTCCGCCGTCCGGAAGACGGTAAAGAGAATTTTCTCCTGTGTAAAGATTTTTCAATACAGAAGAAGCGGCGATGGCATCGTCCAGACATACGAATCCGTAGAGTTTTGTAATATTTACGGCAGGAGCTTCTTTGTCGTTCGCTTCCCCGGAAGAAGCAGTGCTGTCTTTTGCTTCTTTTGGCTTCTGGCTTAAGGCTTTCTGAGCATCCCGAATCTTCTGGAACAGGTTCAGAATGTCATCGGCTCCCTCCAGCTTCAGAGAAGAGAAAGAGTTCTCGGGGTCAGAAGAGGAAGCAGAGGAATCCGGAGCAAATTTGGCAAACCGGGTATCCAGCTCTTCCGGATCTTCCACTTTCGTGATGATCAGGATGATCGTATCTGCGGACATGGGGATTGCTTCTATCATTAAGGGAATGTCATTTGCTTCAAAACCTACTTCATAGGCAGCCTGCTGCATCATTTCACGAAACAGCGATTTTGCCTTTTCACTGCCATAAGCCAGTTCGCTTAATTTCAGTTCCCTGTTTGCCAGATCTTCCCGGGTCAGGGTGCAGCGTATCTGATTTTCGTTCAGTTTTTCTATTTTCATGAAATCACATCCTTGCTATACATTACTTCTACTGCACAGTATACCCTACATCGCAGGAAAATGCAAAGTAAATCCATGGTATCTGTGAGAAAAAAAGAGAAAAACAGCTTGACACACAGACAAAAAAGACGTATTATACATAATAAGAGAAGATACAGGCGATAAAAAGAGATGAAAGGAGGATTCGTTTTTCAGTCTGCAGGTTCTTCTGCATTATTTTTCTCAGATGTGAAGTTCTTCACATAATTCAAAGATATCAGATTTGACAGATACAGCAATAAACGTCATATCTTCTCTGAACAATCTATAAAAGGTCTTTTTCTGGGCATCTTCTTTTTCTGGAAAATATATCACGAGCACCTGTAAGGAATGTCCATTGAAAAAGAGCAGAAAGAGAGTGGTAAAGATCGACAGCAGAAAACGTTATCGAGGAGGAAGGCGACCTTACGGAAACGGGGACACGGTGAAGAATACCAGTCTGTACAGGGAATTGACAGCATATCAGCAGGCCGGAGTCTCCCTGTGGCTGAACGGAAAACCCAGTACCTCATCTGGAATTGCAAATAGTGTCCGGGAGGAGACCGGTTATATGAGAGATTACTACATTGATCAAAACAATGAGATATGTGGCATCAGCTTCGACAGAATCAGAAAAGAAAAACAATAGGCGGAAGAGCTCCCTTATGCATAACAAAGCTTAATTAATTGTGAATATTTTCTGAAAAAGTCGAAATGTGTAACAAGTTCAGAAAAAAGTGTGTTATACTTTTTACAGAAATGAGACATTAACACGATATGTCCATTAAAATCCGGAGGTATGGAAATGAAAAAGAGAAAGGCCCCCGTACTGGCAGTCATTGCGCTGCTGCTGATCGTAGCAGTCATTGGTCTGGTCACCAGACTTGTAAAAAAGTATACACCGACATCGGAGGTGATGGATACCAGGGAGTACTTTAAACTGGATCAGGAGGATGAGACTGCGGTCATCCTGGAAAACCGGGTATCAGATTATAAGGCAAAGATGACAGACGGGATCTGTTATGTGGATTACGATCTGGTAAAGGATCATTTAAATGAGAGGTTTTACTGGGATGCGCAGGAAAATCTGATGTTGTATACCACACCGGAAGATATTATTGAGATTCCGGCAGGGGGAAAGGATTATACGGCCACGGGAAAAACCAGCACAGAAAATTATGAGATCGTGAAGGTGGACGGGACAAAGACATATATCGCACTGGATTTTGTCCAGAAGTATACGAATCTGGAATATGAACTGTTTACGGAACCCAACCGGGTGGTGATCTGTCATCAGTGGGGAGACGTACAGGTGGCAACGATCCGGAAAAAGACCAATCTCCGCTATCAGGGAGGAATCAAAAGCCCCATTCTGAGGCAGCTGCAGAAGAATGAGACGGTAACGATTCTGGAACCCATGGAGGACTGGACGGGAGTTGTGACCCAGGACGGATATTTTGGTTATGTGAAAAATGACCGTCTGATCGATGAACGGACAGAGACAAGAACCCGTGACTTTGAAGAACCCGAGTATACCAGCGTGAAAAAAGACGAGAAGATCAATATGGTGTGGCATCAGATCACCAGTATGGACTCCAACTACAGTATCATTTATGATATTGCCGGCGTCAAAGGGGTGAATGTCATTGCTCCCACATGGTTTGACATTGCAGACAATGACGGATCACTGGCTTCACTGGCGCTGGCGGACTACGTGGATACGGCTCACCGGAATGATATGGAGGTCTGGGCAGTGCTCACCAATTTCAGTGAGAATGTCAATACAGCAGAGGTGCTGAATCGGACCACATCCAGAATGAAAATGGAAAACCAGCTGATCGCATCAGCGATTGAGACAGGGTTTGACGGAATAAATGTGGATCTGGAAAATATATCAGAAGAGGTAGCAGACGGATACGTCCAGTTTATCAGGGAACTGTCTGTGAAGTGCCGGAAAAATGGTCTGGTATTGTCCGTAGATGTGCCGGTGCCCATGGGATTCAATGAGCATTACAATCGGAAAGAACTGGGTACGGTATGTGACTATGTAGTGATTATGGGGTATGATGAGCATTATGCGGGATCGGATGCAGGTCCTGTGGCAAGTCTGCCCTTTGAAAACAATGGAATCGTGGAAACGAAAAAGGATGTGCCGGCTGATAAGATCATCAGCGGAATTCCTTTCTATACCAGATTATGGAATACGGTAACCAATGAAGACGGAACGACCAGTGTGACCAGTGAGACCATGAGTATGGGGGAAGGCATACAGACACTGGAAAACAATGGTATCGAAGCTTCCTGGGACGAAGAAACGTGTCAGAATTATGCAGAATTTGAAGGTGCCGACGGCTCACTTTACCAGATCTGGCTGGAGGATGATAAGTCATTGGAGGAAAAGCTGACTCTGGTCAAAGATTATAATCTGGGAGGTGTGGCAGCCTGGAGGCTGGGTCTGGAGACAGACTCCGTCTGGGATCTGATCCTGAAATATGTAAGCTAAGGTGATAAGTTACAATATTCAATCATTTGCTTTCCGTTTTCAACAGAAAAATGAAAGCGCAAATATCCCACTGCATATACTTGTAAAAAGTGTATGCGGTGGGGTTTTTTATGAGAAAATATAAGAGAAAACTGGAGATTCTGATGACACTGATGATTCTGATAGCCTCCTTTTATATCGGAAAATACAGTGCGGCGGTGGTGGAAGCGGGAAGCCGGGCTGTGGCGCAAAGAATGTCAGAGGAAGAAAAACAGGAGTCAGGGAAAACAGTCGTGATCGATGCGGGACATGGGGGGTTTGATTCCGGAAAGGTGGGGCTTAAAGGAGTTCTGGAGAAGGACATTAACCTGGCGATCGCCCTGAAACTGCGGACACTGCTGGAGCAGGAGGGGATTACCGTGATCATGACACGGGAGACGGATGACGGTCTTTATGACGAGGGAGAAGCAAATAAAAAGCAGCAGGACATGAAGCGCAGATGTTCTCTGATCAATGAAGCAAAGCCACGGGCTGCAGTCAGTATTCATCAGAATAGTTTTACCCAGGAATCGGTCAAAGGTCCTCAGGTGTTTTATTATGAGACGTCGGTGGAGGGAAAACGGCTGGCAGAGATACTTCAGAATACGCTCAATGAGCTGCTCGAGATCAGCCGTCCAAGAGAAATGAAGGCAAATGACACTTATTATTTGCTGAGAAAAACAGAAGTACCCACAGTGATCGTGGAGTGCGGATTTCTGAGCAATCAGGAGGAGGCGGCCCTGCTGTCCACCGAAGAATATCAGAACAGGACGGCAGAGGCAATTTGCAAAGGAATTCTGGCATATCTTGAGGACTGAAGGAATCCGGAATTTCTATGAAAAACTTTTATATTGCCTAACTGTCGACGCAGTGTTATACTGATTTTAGTGCAATTTGACTGTTTTACGAAGGAAGCGCAGGATACATGAAGACAATCAT
>JAEDFS010000021.1 GCA_016297895.1 Marvinbryantia sp. | reverse complement strand
GAAGTTGGCTGTACGGTAGTAGGGGAACGACCCTGCAGCAAGGATGTGGATCCGGCAAGGCAGAGATGGCTGGCACAGGGAATCAGCCGGATCACCGGGGAAGTAACAGGCAAAAAGCCTGAGGAAGGCGTCGCCTCCACAGACTGCAATATTCCTCTTTCCCTCGGTATACCCTCCGTATGCATCGGACTGATCGAGGGAGGAGGAGCACATACCCCTGAAGAATGGGTTCGCCCCTCTTCTATGAAAGACGGACTTGCAATGGCAGTTAAGGCAGTACAATTTGTGGCGGGAGAGATGGAACCGATTCTCTTTGTTTCTCCGGATCATGAGCTGACAGAAAGGGAAAAAAGTGAGATTTTTGAGATCCTGTCAGCATGTGATCAGGACTTCTGTCCGCCTTTATCGGAACGGGGAGGTACCGCTGAAAAGAATCTGACCGGGGGCAGCAGTCATAACCCCGGGGTGACGGATTATTACAGGGAGCTTATGACACAGAAAAACTTTCTCTGGAAGCAGGGAGGACGTACGATCGCTTTTATGTCCTTCCGCCCGGAATATCAGTGTCCGCAGCTTTCATGTTTCCCGCGGGTTTGCTATCTGACAACCCTCTGCCTGCTGAAAGAGTTCCGGGGAAAAGGGCTTTCCGTGCGAATCTACCGGGAGGTACTGCAGTATCTGCGCAGCCGGTATCCGGATGCAACTCCGGCACTCAGGACCTGGAGTACCAATGGGGCTCAGATCCATCTGATGGAGAAACTGCACTTTGAACAGGTAGCGGTTCTTCGTAATGACCGGGGTAACGGCGTGGATACCGTATACTTTGCCAAAGCAAAATAATTATTTATTGACGAAGCAGAAAAACATGATTATAATATACATAATTTATGTATATTATAAATGAAACGCACAGAGCCGTTTGTGTTGTACCATTAAAATGATTGTGGAAAAGTGGCAAGGGTGCTGCAGTTATCACAAGATAATTGTAGCCCCTTTTTTGTCATAACCAATACGAAAATGGATCGTATGCCTGCAAGAATGGTATTACGGTTCCTGTACCTATGTGTAAGGATAGGAGTGCAGAAGGAAAAATGAGAGAAAATACAGAAATGCTTGACCGATATCTGGGAGACTTATTCCGGAAAAGAGGATATCCGGGGATGGCTGTCTGTATCCGCGGACCGGAGGGAATCCTGTTTGACCGGGGATATGGTTTTCGGAATATGGAAAAGAAACAGAAGGTAGATGGAGATACCGTTTTTGGCATCGCCTCCATGAGCAAATCCATGACAGCGCTTGCGTGCTGTATTCTTGAAGCAGAGGGGAAGATGAGTCTGGAGGATCCGGTGGCAGCATATTTCCCTGATTTCCATATTCCAGGAATCGCTGACGAGTGCGTGACCGTTAAAATGCTGGCCATGCATCGGGCCGGTATCCCGCCTATGGAACCTTTGGAGTGGTCTATTGCGAAAAACAGCAAAGAACGTGACAGCTACTGGTATCGGGAAATGCTTCGGACTGCACCAAACCAGATGGATCAGATCAGCCAGATTATCGATTATATAACTGCGGGAAATTATGAACCGCTGGGTGCTCCCGGAGAGTATATGAGTTATTCCAATGAGGGATATGCAGTTCTCTCCTACATTGTGGATCAGGCTGCAGGTATTCCTCTGGAGCAATTTTTGAAGGAACGTATTTTTGAACCTCTGGGAATGGCAAGGACTGTTCTGGATCTGGATGGAAGTGAAGCCGCTGTGCTGGCAGAAGGAAATATAACCAGCCTGTTTGAACGGGACGAGGATGGCTCCCTGATTTGGGATGATAACTGGTCGGTGCTTCCGCCGTTCAGGGGCTGTGCCTGTGTGAAATCAACAGCTCATGATATGACAAGGTATTATCAGATGCTCAGTGATCATGGAAAGTGGGAAGGCAGGCAGGTGGTTCCGGAGGCAGCGGTGGAACGGATGTATGGCATGGAATACCCCACCCGGAAAAAAACATTTTATTGTCTGGGCCTGGAAAAAAGCCTGATTGCCGGGAAAGTGATGTGCGAGCATTCCGGGGGACTTCACGGTGTATCTACCCAGGGGGGATTTCTTGAAGGAGGATATGCAGTTACTGTCCTTTGCAATGAAGGGGACCTTGGCATGGATGAGTTTCAGTGGGCCTGCTACAACTGGATTCTTGGCTTACCGCTGGAACAGATGCATTACTGGGCACTTCCTTCCGGAAAGAAATTTAGCCGTCCCGAAATGCTGGAAGGAGATTATCTGGCAAAAGAAGGCCTTCCGGTTCACTGCACCGTCACATTGGAAGATGGGAAGCTGGCTGCTGTTTACAATGAAAGAAAGCTGCAGCTGCTGTACAGCAGTGAAAGTGTGTTTGTAGGAGTGGACGCTACGGATCCGGAAAAACGAGTCAATACATTTGAGTTTTACATAAAAAATGGCATGGCCTGGGGTGTGAAATGCGGATCCAGAATTTACCAGCGGGTGAATGAAACAAGAGAGAAGGTGTAATTATTAGAGGATATTTGTTAAAACGAATGGCAATGGGGATATTGCTGATATTCTCCGTCTCGGTACTTGTGTTCGGACTTCTGTACATGATGCCGGGTAATCCGGTGGATATGGTGGTGGATCGTAAAGTATCTGCGGAGAAAAAAGAAGAGATTGCCCATGAAATGGGATATGACCGTCCGATGGCAGAGCAATATCTGGACTGGGCAAAAGGAATTCTTTTAGAGCAGGATTTTGGTACTTCCACCAGATATAAGGTTCCTGTCTGGGAACTGATGAAGGAACGAATCCCGAGAAGCCTGAATCTCTGTGGCTGGGCACTTTTTCTGGAAATCCTGATTGCGCTGCCTATCGGTCTCCTTTGTGCAATTAAGAAAGACTCGCTGTTTGACAGGCTGACGGTAAATTTTACGTTGGTATTAACGGCAGTTCCGGCATTCTGGATGGCGGCGCTGCTTATCCTTGTGTTTTCCGTCTGGCTTGGCATTCTTCCCATCAGCGGCTATAAGGGAATGGAGTATTACGTGCTTCCTGTGTTTTCACTGGTCGCATCCAGTATAGCAGGTACGATCCGTCTGACGAAGGCAGAGGTGCTGGAGGTGCTGAACGAGAGATATGTCACTACGGCTTATGCGAAAGGTCTTTCGTCCAGAGCAGTCATGTGGAAGCATGTGCTGCGCAATGCCCTGATCATTGTGACGGTACAGGTTTTTATGTCGATTCCCTGGCTGATATCCGGTGCCGTTGTCACTGAGAAAATCTTTGGCATTCCGGGAATGGGCAACCTGCTGCTGAATTCAATTATTGTGCAGGATTTTCCGGTGGTACAGGGCGTTCTTTTGATTATTGCCATACTTACCGTGATCTGCAATCTGCTCAGTGATCTGGTGATCGGCATTCTGGATCCGAGAATCCGAATATCCATGGACGGAGGCAGGGGAGAATGAGAAGAGACAGTAAATGGAGAGAAACGCTTCGGGCTTGCCTGAAGAACAAAAATTTTATGATTGGCTTTCTGATTCTGGTCAGTATTATCTTGATAGCAATCTTTGCGGAGCAGATCGGGCCATATGAATATACGGCACAAAATCCTTCTGTAAAGATGAGTGCACCCAGCGCAGAGCATTGGTTTGGGACAGATGAACTGGGCAGGGATGTTTTTTCACGTACTGTGATGGGAACAAGAATTACCCTGTGGGTTGCTTTCCTTGGAGCGACGCTTGCTCTGGTGATCGGCGTTTCGGTGGGAGTTGTCTGCGGATATTTTGGCGGCTGGGTAGACCGGATATTCTCGTTTTTGACGGATCTGACCTGGTGTATTCCCGGTACGATCCTGGCTCTTGCGGTAGTTACCCTGATCGGGAAAGGCCTGACCAATTCGGTTATTGCAATATCTCTTGTGAGCTGGGCAACGTATGCCCGGTCAGTACGGGCAAAAACCATGTCCCTGCGAACGATGGCATTTGTGGAGACGGGACGGGCATTCGGTGAATCCAGTTTTTCATTGATGTTTCGCTATATCCTGCCCAATATTGTTCCATCCCTGATCGTTATGGTGTCCATGAGTCTTCCCTCTACTGTGATGTCAACGACTACGCTTTCATTTCTCGGACTTGGTTCTCAGGCACCGTCTCCTGATTGGGGGCTTGCACTTTCAAACGGGATCGCTTATATCGGCCGGGCTCCGTGGCTCAGTGTATTTCCGGGACTTGCTCTGGTCTACACAGTTTTGGGCTTTAACCTGCTGGGCGACGGACTCAGAGATATACTGGATCCCCATATGAAATCCATGTAGCTGCTGGATGCGAAGAAAGAGGAAGCAAATGAATGAGGAATTATTGAAACTGGAAGATCTGAATATTGACTATAAAGTGAAGGGCGGAGCCTTATCTGCAGTCCACAATGTGAACCTTTCGATTCACCAGGGGGAGATTTTTGCTGTGGTGGGCGAATCCGGCTGTGGAAAGACCACGGTAGCCCACAGCATTATGAATCTGCTTGCGGGGAATAATGCCCGGATCGAAGGCAGGATCCTGTTTGAAGGGAAAGACCTGCGTACCTGCTCGCAAAAAGAGATGGAGCAGATACGGGGACAGAAGATCGGGATGATCTTTCAAAATCCCTTGGACTCCCTGAATCCGGTCTATACCACCGGAAAACAGGTACAGGAAGCAATTATGCTGGATCATGTGGAAAAAGGTGCAGCCTGGGAAAAGGTGATCCGTCTGTTTCAGGATGTCAGAATGCCGGATGCAAAAGAGCGGGTTAATAGTTATCCCCATGAGCTTTCCGGTGGAATGCGACAGCGTGTGATGATTGCAATGATGCTCTCACGAAATCCGAAACTGCTGATTGCGGATGAGCCGACTACAGCCTTGGATGTTACCATTGAGGCACAGATACTGGAAATCCTGCAGGAATTGAAAAAGCAGCGGAACACAGCGATCATGCTGATCACACATAATTTTGGCCTGGTGGCTGAGGTGGCAGACCGGATCGCAGTCATGTATGCAGGAGAAGTGATCGAGACAGGCACTGTCTATGAAATTTTTGAGAATCCCATGCATCCTTATACAAGGCTGCTGATGCAGGCGCTGCCAAGAAAAACAAAAAGAGAAGGCAGGCTGCAGACTATTGAGGGAGCTGTCCCCAGAATACTGGAGAAGAAACCTGAATGCCGGTTTGCAAACCGCTGCCCTTATGCGACAGAGAGATGCAGCAGGGAAGAACCTGCAACGATCAGAGCCAGTGAAACACATGCATACCGCTGTTTTCTGGACAAAGGGCAGGAGGTGTAGCTATGGCGGCAATGGTAGAAATAAAAGATCTGGTTAAGAACTTTTCTCTTTCACAGGGGATCTGGGCTAAAGACAGCCGGGTGATAAAGGCGGTAGACAAGGTCAGCTTTTCCATTGAAGAGGGAGAGATCGTAGGTCTGGTCGGGGAATCAGGAAGCGGCAAGACCACATTAGCCAGAGTGATTTTGGGGCTGACCCCTATGACCTCCGGAAGTGTTGTGATTGACGGCATAGATCTGGCAAAAGCGGGAAAAAAAGACCGCGATAAGCTGCATCGGGAAATTGCGGTGGTGTTTCAGGATCCGGTTTCCAACCTGAATCCAAGGCAGACAGTGGAAAGCTCCATCATGCGTCCTATGCTGCTTCACGGTATTTCGCGGGCAGAGGCAAGACGCAGGGCAAAAGAAGTACTGGATATGGTGAAAATGGATGAACGGTATCTGGACAGTTATCCCCATCAGCTGTCCGGAGGTCAGCTTCAGAGAATTGCCATTGCAAGGGCACTGGCGCTGTCACCGAAGATTATGATTCTGGATGAGCCTACCAGTGCGCTGGATGTTTCTATCCAGGCCCAGATATTCAATCTGCTGCTGGACCTTCAGGAGCAGATGCATCTGACGTATCTGGTGATCACCCATGACCTGAATGCAGTAAAGTATATTAGTGACAAGATAGCTGTCATGTATCTGGGGAAACTTGTGGAATTTGGATCCACAGAAGAAGTGACGGAGAAACCCAGGCACCCATATACGAAGGGATTGATGAAGGCAGCCCCTATCCTTGATCCCCGTATGCGGGACAGAAAAAAAGAAATCATTGACGGAGAGCCGGGAAGTATGATGGATTTGGGAACCGGCTGTCGATTTTATGCGAGATGCAGATACGCTTCTCCTGAGTGTCAGAGCCATGATCCGCAGATGGATGTGATGGAAACAGGGCATCAGGCGGCATGTCACCATCCGCTGAAATAAATATATTTATCATTAAGGAGGAAATGATTATGAAAAAAAGAAGTATGGCTTTCATGCTGATTACAGCAATGGCAGCGGCAGCAATGGCCCCTGCAGCTGTATATGCGGATGAAGCAAAGGAAGTATTTGTCCTTGCAGATGATGAATGGTATGGTACAGATCTGTACCAGCAGGACAGCTGGTCATCGGGGCAGGGGCTGATCGCAGATCCGCTGTTTACGTTAAATCCGGATGGCGGAGATCTTTTAGACGGCATCTGTACAGACCTTACCGTAAGTGAAGACGGACTGACAATGACCATGACAGTCCCGGAAGGCAAGTATTATGCAACCGGCGAACAGGTGGAGCCGGAGGATGTGGTCGCATCCATTGAGTGGGGAAAAGAAGTAAGCCCTTATGCAGATGGATATTCGAACATAGAGTCAATGGAGACAGACGGCAGAAATGTGATCCTTCATCTGTCTGAATTCCGCTCAGATTTGCTTTATTATCTCGGTGAATGCTTTATGGGTGTAATTGATAAGGACCAGCTGGATTCCATGAGCCAGGATGAACTGATGTGGGGAGCGGTTCCTTACGGAATGTACAGCGTAGAAAGTTATGAACCGGGGACCGGTGCAACCCTTGTGGCCAATGAAGGATACAAAACGGACAATCCTCTGGTGGAAAACAAAGGTGCAGCTGCCGTTAAGACAGTAGAAGTAAAATTTAATATGGAAGAGTTTACCATGCTGGAAGAGCTGAAAGCAGGAGATATTGATTTTACTACCGGAATTTCCATGGATGGCAAAATGCAGATGGAATCTCAGGAAGATGTGATCTTGGCAGAAAAGACATATCCCAATATTGAATACTTTGAGATGCAGACAGATGAGGGAAGCGCTTTCGAGGATATTGCAGTGCGTCAGGCAGTTGCTCTGACAATTAACAGAGAAGATCTCTGTGCCCTTACAGATGGCGCAGCAGTTCCGGCATATTCCATGATTTATGACAGTGTGCAGAACTTCTCACAGGAAGCAAAAGATGATTTTACAGCAAACTACTCCAATGATCCGGAAAAGGCAAAACAGATTTTGGAAGAGGCAGGCTATACAGATTCCGATGGTGACGGATATGTGGACAAAGACGGAGTAAATGTGGAATTTACTTATTACACACGTTCCTCCGGTACCAGCGTGATCATTGCACAGGGTCTGCAGGAACAGCTGGCTCAGGTTGGTATTTTAATGAATATCGAATCCATTGACTGGAATTATATCTATGAGAATATTAACAATGACGAATACGATGCAGGTATCGAAGTTCTGGAGTGGGCAGAACCTATGCTTGTACTGAATTGCTGCTACTATGATATGGATGCTCCGGGCAATGACGATGCATACTATGAGTCAGTTTCAGATGCGGCTTCTACTGTAGATACAGATGAGCGTACAGCCAAGGTTGGCGAGATCCAGAAGAAGATGTTTGAGAATTGGAATATCATACCGTTCTACAGTGATATCAATTATATTGCTTATAAGGATTATGTAAAGGGAATCACGGTACATTCAGACGGTGCCCTTTACTGGAATGATCTGAGCTTCTGACTATTATAATAAAACCGGTCAGGAAGCTGTGATCCGGATAAGAATATGTTAATTTAAAGCAGCGTATCACGGCAAAAGTCCGCAGATACGCTGTCTTTACTTATTACAGCAAAACGATTAAAATAATCCTATCAAAGGAGGGTGTGTTATGGGATTACCGGAAACAAGTCCGTTTCAATTGCATTCAAAATACCCCCGCGGACCTAAAAACCTGATCAGCGATGTGGCAGGGGTAACTGTGGGACATTCAACCATAAATCAGGGAGATATTCATACAGGGGTTACAGCTGTGTTCCCCCATGGAGGAAATCTGTTCCTGGATAAAGTCATGGCAGGTGTTTCAGTGATCAATGGCTTTGGAAAAAGTATGGGATTGGTACAGATCGAGGAGCTTGGCACCGTTGAGACACCGATTTTGCTGACCAATACGCTCAGTTCGGGTATTGCCCATGCTGCCCTGACCAGATATATGCTGGAGCAAAATGAGGATATCGGTATTACGACTGGGACAGTAAACAGCGTTATAACGGAATGCAATGACGGGAGGCTGAATGATATCCGCGGCATGCACATTACTGAAAAGCATGTCAGGGAGGCACTGGATAGTGCATCAGCGGATTTTCAGGAGGGCGCTGTGGGCGGAGGAACCGGAATGGTCTGCCTGGGACTGAAAGGAGGTATCGGTTCTTCTTCCAGAACGGTGGTCATCGACGGGAGAACATATATGGTAGGTGCGCTGGTTATGACAAACTTCGGGGAGGCAGGAAATCTTGTCATAGGAGGTGTCCACTATGACACCACGAAGGCACGTTCCGGGGAACGAAAGGACAAAGGCTCTGTGATCATCCTGATTGCAACAGATATTCCGCTGAATGAAAGGCAGCTGAAACGGGTGGCAAAACGTTCCGCCATTGCTCTGGCAAGGACAGGGTCTTACTGCGGAAACGGCAGCGGGGATATTGCCATTGCCTTTACAACTGCCAACCGTGTACCTCATTACAGCGAGAAGAGTATACTGGAGAGCAGGATGTTTTATGACGAAAATATTGATATCGTATTTGAAGCATCGGTGGAATCTGTGGAGGAAGCGATCATCAGTTCCCTCTATCATGCCGAGACTATGACAGGAATCCGGGGAAACTGTTATATGGGGCTGAGAGAATTCCTGGAAACTTATGGAGGGTAATCATGGAAAAGAAAAAAATTGATATCATCTGTTATGACATCATGCATGGTGAAAAAAAAGTGGCAGAGATCAATACGCGGGGAGAAGCCACAGTCCTGAGCGAAAAGTTTCTTCCATATGACCTTTACCTGGAAAATGAGCGGGATTTTGATACATTGATCAATAATATCAATAATTTTTACCATTGGTGTGCTTCCCGGGTGTTGTCACTGGATAGAAAATATGCAAAAGAAATTTTAAACAGCATCGGAATGGCACAGGCAATGACAGACAGGGATCGTGCAAAAATATCGTTATCCTATCACTGTGTATCCCTCACCGATATTTATTGGGTAAAAAAGAGTGATGAAGAAGTTTTCTATGAAAAGATAAATCTGTATGACCATTCATTGAATGAGGCGGTGGTAGAACTTTCTTTGCGTGGAAAATCGATGACGGTTACGAATCAGGAACTGGCACAGGATCTGTCTACAAAAGGCTGTTTTCCGAAAGCATGGATCAGAAGGGGAAAAGAGTTTATTTTATTAAAAGACGGCGGTGAGGATTCTGTCCAAAAGGAACTGTTAGCCAGCAGATTATGTCAATGCTTTGATTTCAAACAGGTGAAGTATCAGGAAGGCTTTTATGGTGGGCAAAAAGTAACGGAGAGTAAAATTATCACCTCCAGGCAATATTCCATTGTTTCTAAGATGGCATTTGAAATATATGCTCAAAATCATGATCTGAATGTATTGGAAGAATGTATGAGAATAGATAAAGAAACGTATTACGGGATGAATATACTCGATTATCTGGTTGGCAACATAGACAGGCATCCGGAAAACTGGGGAGTATTGGTTGATAATCAGAGGAATGAGTATGTTTCGTTATATCCTATTATGGATTTTAATCAGAGTTTTGGAAGTTATGACACGATAGATGGGGCAAACTGTCAAACAGTCTATCCTGAAAGGAAGACACAGCGGGAGGCAGCGATTGAGGCGGTCAGAAACATTGGCCTGCGTCAGATAAAAGATATAGATGAAGAAATTTTCGAAGACAGAACAGAATGGAAAGTAATGTTTTTTCGAAGGTTGGAAGAATTAAAAGGGTGTAGATAATAATATCCTCTAATCAGAATTTTTCGCATAATTTTTTTGTGAAAAATGCCTTTTGAAACCAACCGGAAAACACAGTATAATAAGATTACAACGAGCAGCACATTGCGTAAGACCAGTTGCGCATAGGGGCTGCTCGTTTTTATTCCCGCGAGCAACGAGCCACGCAGCCGCAATTGTGCGGATATTTGGCGACTGCCGCGAGGGTCAAATACCCCGTCGCTTGCAGCGGGGTATTTGATTATGGAAGAGGAGAGGATTTCGTGCAGTATAAGATTGGGGATTATGTCAGCAAACCGATTACCGGGGTGTGCAAAATAGCGGATATTCTACAGTTGGATATGAGGGGTGTAAAAAATGATCAGTTATACTATTTGCTGCTGCCCGTAAATGATGAGAAAGAGAAGATCTATGTTCCGGTCAGAACTTCCGATATGAATCTGAGACCGTGCCTGACGAAGGAAGAAGCATGGAATCTGATCGAACGGATTCCTTCCATTCAGTCGTTATGGATCGAGAATGAAAAAATGAGGGAGCATAAATATAAGGAGATCATCAGGACAAATGATCCGGAAGCACTGGTTTCTATTATAAAAATGATCTATCAGCGCAAAAGATTGAGAATGCAGCAGGGGAAAAAGGGAACTACATTTGATGAGAAATATTTTCAGATGGCAGAGAATCTGTTGTATTCGGAAATGGGAGTGGCACTTGGAAAACAAAAACAGGACATATGCCAGGTGATCGGTGACTTTGTTGATAAAAGCCTGTGAAAAAACGGATCCACGTTTTTTCACAGGCTTTTATGATACAGTACAGTTTTAATGTCCTATGATCAGAATGGCAGCGCCCAGAACCGTCAGTACAATTCCAGTGGCACGGTTTAAGGTGATAGCACTGGCCTTGTTTGCAAATTTTGCAGCCACTCTGGCCCAGAGGAGGGTGGAGAGGACACAGAAGAGAAGGCACCACAGATCCGGCATTCCGCCAATGGCAAAATGACTTGCAGCACCGGTAAAAGCCGTAAATGTCATAATAAATACGCTGGTTCCCACGGCCGTTTTCAGCTCATATCCAAGAATACTGGTGAGGATGAGAAGCATCATCATTCCTCCTCCGGCTCCCACAAATCCGCAGATAAATCCAATGAAGCTTCCGCAGATCACAGACTGGATAAACCGTTTTTTCGGAGAAACGTCGGCCATGGATTTTTTGGTGGTCATGACCGGTTTAACGATAAATTTAATTCCGAGAAGCAATGTCATGACCTTGGAAAAGCTTCCCATGGTCTGGTTGGGAAGAAGACTGGCAACCCAGCTGCCCACCAGGGTGAAGCACAGGACGGAAATCATCATTATGATTCCGTTTCGGATATCCAGATTCTTGTTTTTTCCATAGGTGTAGGCGCTGATGGCACTGGCCAGCACGTCACTGGCAAGGGCGATCCCCACTGCCTCGTAAGCGGGCATATGAAGAAAGGTGATCAGCATGGGGCTTATGACGACAGCAGCACTCAAACCGGCAAATCCGGTACCAAGGCCTGCGCCTATTCCGGCAATAAAGCATACAATCAGTTTCGTCAGCATAATGATTCCTCCAAATAATGATGTTTGATGTTCTGTTCCAACCTGGAGAGAAGACGGGAAAGTGTTTCTTTGTCTTCTTTTGAAAAGTCCCGGAACAGGATACTGCCGAATTTCTGCTGGGCATTTCGCCCGTCTTCGATAATTCCCAGGGCATTTTCGCAGACTGTCAGGTGAATGGTCTTCCGGTTTTTTTCCGAAAAGCTTCTGGAAAGGTATCCTTTCCGGGTCAGCGTATTGACAGCCAGAGAAACGTGGGACTTTGTCAGCTGACGGGTTTCTACAATATCCGTTGCAGTGGTAAACTGGGGATTGTTGGCAAGAAACATCAAAATGTCAAGCTCCATCCGGGTCAGCTGGTGTTTTTTGCAGACGGGTTCCATGCATTCGGAATACAGGGATTTGATTAAAGACTGGTCATTCCAGAATTTTGCGTACACAGAAATAGTCTCCTTTTGTTCTTTTTTGAACCATATTAATCAATTGCAGGAAGTTTGTCAATACAAAATTCAGCTTTACAGAAAAGAAGAGCCGAATTATAATGGAATCAGATACTGACCCCATAGTTTTTATAAACATGGGGTTTTTTAAACCGACTGAGACGGAAGAAGCAGGGAGCATGAAAACGGAGAATAGGAGAATACTATGAGTGCGGTTGTTACGTTGAAAAAGGGTGAGGGAAGAACCATAAAAGCCGGGGGTGCCTGGATCTTTGATAATGAGATCGATACGGTCTCAGGCAGTTTTGAACCCGGAGATATGGTTCTGGTTCATGATTTTGATGGATATGTACTGGGAAAGGGATTTAT
Source organism: Marvinbryantia sp. (assembly GCA_016297895.1). Taxonomy (GTDB): domain Bacteria; phylum Bacillota; class Clostridia; order Lachnospirales; family Lachnospiraceae; genus Marvinbryantia. The sequence goes on along the minus strand of JAEDFS010000021.1, from coordinate 18,904 downwards.
CAATCCCAGATCCAGGATCCGGATCCGTATGATGACCAGACGGGCGGATCAGGAAGTAGATGAGGTATTTATCCGCATGCGGCTTCAGAATGCCTGGGATTACCGGAAGAAGACGGTCGATACCGGATGCTGCCGGATCGTTTTCGGAGAGGCGGATTTCCTGCCCGGAATCGTGATCGATAAGTTTTCTGATGTGCTGGTAGTGGAATCACTGGCTCTTGGAATTGATCGCTTAAAACCCATGATTGTGAAAAATCTGAAGGAAATTCTGGCAGAAGACGGGATCCGGATTCGCGGTGTCTATGAGCGAAGTGACGCAAAAGTCCGGGAACAGGAAGGACTGCCCCGGTATAAGGGATTTTTAGGAGAAGCCTTTGATACCAATGTACTGATCGAGGAAAATGGCGTGAAGTTTATGGTTGATGTGGAGAATGGGCAGAAGACCGGCTTCTTTCTGGATCAGAAGTATAATCGACAGTCTATCCGCCGGCTCTGTAAAGATGCCAGGGTGCTGGACTGCTTCACCCACACGGGATCCTTTGCGCTAAATGCAGGACAGGCGGGAGCAAAAAGTGTGCTGGGTGTGGATGCGTCAGAGCTTGGCGTAAAGCAGGCGGAGGAAAATGCAAGGCTGAACGGACTGGAGGACCGTGTGAAATTTGTCTGCCGGGATGTATTTGAACTGCTTCCGGAGCTGGAAAAGCAGGGAGAGCGTTTTGACGTGGTGATCCTGGATCCCCCTGCGTTCACCAAATCCAGAAGCTCTATAAAGAATGCGGTGAAGGGATACCGGGAGATCAACATGAGGGGAATGAAGCTTGTGCGTGACGGAGGCTTTCTGGCCACCTGTTCCTGTTCTCATTTTATGGATTATGAACTGTTTACCCAGACGATCTCTCAGGCGGCCAGGGCAGTACACAAGCGTCTGCGTCAGGTGGAATTCCGCACCCAGGCACCGGACCATCCGATCCTGTGGGCTGCAGATGAGTCCTATTATTTAAAATTTTATATTTTCCAGGTCTGTGAGGAAAAATGATGAATAAAAGCAGAGGAACAGAATATCTGGCATTTGTGACAGAACGCCTGAAAACCAGGATTCTGGAGCTTGGAGAAAGGATCCGGGACGTACAGAAAGATATTGAGGGAATGCATGAGTATTACTGGGAAAACTATACCGAGATGGACCAGTATGGATACGAGAATTTTGACAATCAGCAGGCCCTTCTGACGCAGGTCAATGCAAATACGGAAAATTTTGAGATGCGCCGGCGTCTGAAAAAGATGCTGGATTCCCCGTTTTTCGGAAGTGTGGATTTTATCTATGAGGGGGAGGAGGAAGCGGAAAGCTTCTATATTGGCATTGCCAATTTTGCGGAAAAAACAGGGCAGATTCCCCTGATCTATGACTGGAGGGCACCTGCCAGCAGTCTGTTTTACGATTACGATGCAGGACCGGCTTCCTATGAAGCTCCGGGCGGGAACATGGCGGGACAGATCGTTTCCAAACGGCAGTATAAGATCCGGGACGGCAGAATGATCTATGAGTTTGAAAGTGACATGAAGATTGATGATGAGATCCTGCGTCAGGAGCTGGGAGCCAACAGCGATATTCAATTGAAAAACATCGTCCGAACCATCCAGAAGGAACAGAACGCCATTATCCGCAATACGAAGGATAAGATTCTGGTTATTCAGGGCGCAGCTGGAAGCGGAAAAACTTCGGTCGCCCTTCATCGGATCGCCTATCTCCTGTATCATGACCGGGGATCTTTGAAGTCTTCCAACGTTCTGATCCTGTCTCCCAACAGCGTGTTCTCCGATTATATTTCCCATGTCCTTCCGGAACTGGGGGAGGAAAATATCCGGGAGATGAGTTTTGACCTGTTTGCCTATCGGGAGCTTCAGAATGTGGCAGCGGATTGTGAAGATCGTTTTCAGTATATTGAAAGGCAGATGGAAAGCGGAAAATCACCGGAATGTGCCTGGAAGCAGTCGGAAGAGTATGTGCGGGCTGCAGAAGGGTTCCTGATGGAACTGGAAGACCGGCTGATGGAGTTTTCCGATGTGACATATAAAGGATTTACAAAAAAGGAAGAGGAGATCTTATCCCTGTTTTACCGGAAGTTTCCGGAGATTCCGCTGCTTGAGCGGATGCAGGCAGTGATGGATTATTTCGTGGATGAATATGAAACACTGTACAACAGAAACCTGCCGGACGAGGAGCTGATCCTGATCCGGGCAAAATTCATGGGAATGTATGTGACCACGGATGTCTATGAAATCTATAACTGGCTTTTGGATGAGTGCGGCATGGAAGCCCTTCCTCAGCTGCCGCCGGAGCAGCGTAATCTGGCGTATGAGGATGTATATCCCATCCTGTATCTGAAATACCGGTTGAAAACACCGAATTCCCATCGGCAGATCCGTCATCTGGTGATCGATGAGATGCAGGATTATTCGTATCTCCAGTATGTGATCCTGCAGAAGCTGTTTTCCTGTTCCATGACGATCCTTGGCGACCGGGCCCAGACGGTGGATGAGGCGCAGCAGGATGTCCTTCGATTTCTGCCCCGCATTTTCGGGCGTCAGGTGAAAAAGATCGAGATCCAAAAAAGCTATCGCAATACCCTGGAGATCGCAGAGTATGCGGAAAAGATCAGTCACATTACAGGAATCGAATATCTGCAGCGTCACGGAAAAGAAGTAGTGGAGCTGAGTTTCCCGGACAGAGAAAAGGCGCTTCTGGAAGTATTAAAACAGGTAAGGCTTGGAACGGATGGATTTGAGACGGCGGCAGTCCTGACTATGACGGAGCAGGAAGCGTCTGCATGTTTTTCGTATCTCGGTGAGAGAACGGATCTGGCATCGTATATCGACAGGGACAGTACCGCATTTAAAAAAGGGCTGACCGTTACAACCTTTTATCAGGCAAAGGGTCTGGAGTTCGATCAGGTATTTATTCTGGGCGGGGATCCGGGAAATCCGTTTTTTGGACAGTTTCGGTATATTTCCGCCACAAGAGCACTCCACGAACTGTATGTGTATGGGATCGGGAATGCCTGAGGACAATGCTGTGGCTGAAAAAGGTGTGTTTTGCTTTTAAAGAGGAGAAGGACGGGGTGCGTCATGAAGGCAAAAAAAGAGAACTTTTTAAATACTTATCATCCAAGTACCTATGGTCAGAACAGTCAGGATTGGGCGTTGGATCATCAGAATATTTATGTGAATCACAGCGGTGATTTCGGCTCAAATCCGGGATTCTATGTACACAATTCCTGTGAACTGCTCTTTTTTGAGGAAGGGGAATGCCAGTATCGCATTTGCAATCAGGTCTATGAGATGGGGCCAAATGATATTCTGATCATTGGAGCTACGGATCCTCATTCCCGGATCTTTACAAAACCCCCGTCCTATCGGTTTGGTCTGACTCTGATCCCTGCATTTATTCAGTCCCTGCCCGTGATCAGGGATTTTGCAAAGATCTATCAGACTCATTCGGTGGAGGAGGCACAGAAGCTTCGTCATATTGATGATGTGGTGTTCGAAAGAATGCTGCAGATCCTGATTCAGCTCCATGAAGAGACCGAGGATAATGGAGAGGGGAAAGGGGATATGGTCTATGCGCTTCTTCTTGAACTTACCATATATCTGAAACGTCTTCTGAACTATGAAAAGAAGGAAATAATGGGAATGGAAAAGACGATGCAGGAACTGAAAAGCTATGTGGACCAGTATTATGCGGAGGATCTGTCTTTAGGGCGACTCAGTGAGATCTTTTATCTCCAGCCCAATACGATCAGCAAATATTTCAGTAAGTATTATGATAAAAATCTGAATCAGTATATCAATGCGGTGCGCATAACGAATGCGGTAAGGATCCTGCAGGAATCGGATATCAGTATTACAGAACTGGCGGAAGAGGTGGGATATTCCAGCGTAAATACGTTCCTTCGGCAGTTTAAAACGTTTATGGCCATCTCGCCATTACAGTATAAAAAGAATCAGGAAAAATCCGAGACAACAATGCAATTGAGCTGGAAACGTATTTCGTGAGGAAAAATTACTGCCAAAACAGGACGGATATTCTTGTGAACTATATACAAAAATAAAAAATGTCACCATTTTGCGGAAATGAGAGTCCATAAAATGGTGATTTTTATTGGAAAAATGGTGAGAAATTGTAAAAGGAAAATGCTATACTCTGATTATCAGAAATCACAAAGACAAAACAAAAACCTTTCCACTGCGCAGAGAAAAGTGACGGAATATTTGCAAAAATACCCGTTTATTTTGTCAAAACAAACAAAAAACATGATAATAGGAGGAATAAAGTTTATGTTTAAGAAAAGTCTTGCATTTACGCTTGCTTCTGCAATGGTTCTGACAGCGATTCCTGCAACTGTTTTTGCGGAAGAAAACGGTGAAACTGTTAATTTAACGATCATGTGTGCGTATGCCAGTGAAGATCCTCATGGACAGTATGTATATCAGTATGCGGATGCATTTATGGCAGAGCATCCGGAAGTGAAAATTGAGATCCAGGCAGTAAGCTCCAATGATATTTATACAAAGCTTGCAGCAATGGCTACCTCACCGGATGATCTTCCGACTCTGTTCTTTACCAGCGTTGACCAGGCACCTACGGAATTCGACCTTGGACTGATGGAAGACCTGAGTAATTACCTGGATGATGAGACACTTGGAATGTTTGCTGACGGCATTATCGATGCCTGCAAACTGGACGATACCATCGCATTTTACCCGATCGATGTTCAGCCTTCCGCAATTCTGTATCGTACAGACCGTTTTGCAGAGGCAGGACTGGAGGTTCCGACCACCTGGGATGAGTTCCTTGAGTGCGCAAAAGCTCTTACCGCCGACACGGATGGAGATGGTGAAGTAGATCAGTGGGGATTCTCCATGGTTGGTTCCAACAACAGTTCAGGACAGAGCCGTTTCCAGTCTTATCTGTGGTCTAACGGAATCAAGCAGGTTTCCTATGACGAAGAGAATGAAGAATGGGTTGCTGACTTTGGTGATAATTTCCTGGATGCATTCTCCTTCTGGACAGATATGAACAATGTATACGGTGTAGTTCCGACTGGTATTACAGAAGTAGACTATGCGACAGCAGCAAACTATTTTGCAATGGGTTATACCAGCATGATGCTTGGCGGAAGCAATGCGATTGGTGTTGCATATGCAAACAATCCGGAACTGAAAGGAAACATCGGTTCCTTCCGTATCCCGGGTGAAGAAGCAGGTACTATGCTGAATGCAGAAGGATATGCTCTTTGCAGCAAAGCAGACGAAGCAGAAAAAGAAGCAGCAGTTGAATTCCTGAAATTCTTCAGCACCAATGATGACGAGCTGATGTTCTGGCAGGCTTCCGGAAAGATTCCGGCAACTGTAGAGGGACAGAAAGCAGAATACATTTCCGGTGATGATTACAAGGGATATCTTGACACCGTAGCAGCCGGATGCCTGGCACCGATCAACTTTGCGGGATTCTCCGGTCTGAAATCTGCTCTTGGTGATGCTTATTCCGCAGTATTTGCAGGTGAAAAGACCAACGAAGAAGCAGTTGAGGATTTCTATGAGGCTATGGATGAACTTCTTGAGGATTACAACTAATGAAATAGCTGCATAGCCAACTGAAAAGTGGTGGATGAAAGCCAAGGGAGGGGTAAGATCCCTTTCCTTGGCTGTTATTATCTCGTTTTGTCTGATAAAGAAGGAGACAGAATTGTCGCTTTCGGATCATCATAGGAAAGAAAGGAGTCCTTATGGCAAAAAAGTCTTCGCCCAGGTCAGGTGGGAAAAAGATAGCAGGTTATCAGAATACCGGGTATAAGTTTATCGGACCCGCAGCTTTTCTGATGATCGCTCTGATCATATACCCCATGCTGTATGGAGTGTATCTGAGCTTTTATAATACCAACCTGGTTACCAAATGGAAATTCGTAGGTTTAAAATATTATATGCAGGCGTTTACACAGCCTGAATTTTATAAGTCTGTGCTGCTGACGTTACTCTTTATGGTATTGGTGGTTGTCGGACATTTTACGATCGGCTTTATTCTTGCAACCGCACTGAATAAGGAGTTTCGTGGAAGAACGTTTTTCCGTGTGATCTTTATGCTTCCCTGGCTGTTTCCGGAAACAGTCATTGCCCTGCTTTTTACCTGGATCATGAATCCCATGTATGGTATTTTAAACAGCATCCTGAAAAGTCTGGGTATTATTTCGTCGAATATATCGTGGCTGGGTTCCGCAAGTCTGGCGTTCCCCTGCGTGGTAGCCGTTTGTATCTGGAAGGGATATCCACTGGTAATGACCATGATCCTTTCCGGGCTTCAGGCGATCTCTTCCGATCTTTATGAAGCTGCCAGGATCGATGGTGCAAATAAGTGGCAGCAGTTCATGAATGTGACCATTCCGGGCTTAAGACCGGTTCTTGTTACGACGATTGTTCTTGACAGCGTATGGTGGTTCAAACAATATACCCTTGTATATACCATGACAGGAGGAGGCCCGGGTGAGGCAACGAACCTGATCAGTCTGAGCATATACGGAACGGCATTTAATGATCTGCGGTTTGGTAAAGCAGCTGCCTGGGGAATCATTGTATTTATCATTTGCTACCTTATCAGTAAAGTGTTCCGTTTTGTTTTGAAGGAGGATTAAGCTATGATAAAATCAAGAAAACAACGTGAAATGATCAGCACGATTCTCCGTTATGCATTATTGATCGTGTTGGCACTGTTTATCATTATTCCGGTGTTGTGGATGATCTCTACCGCATTCAAGCCCGAAGCGGAAACCTATTCACCCACTCCGATCTGGATTCCCAGTGAGATCTCGCTGGATTCTTTTAAAAAGTTCTTTGGAATCTATAATTTCGGAAAAATGACTCTGAACAGTCTTGTCACCTGTCTGGGATCTGTGATCATCTGTACAACATGTGCATGTCTGTCAGGATATGGTGTTACCCGTTTTAAATTTAAGGGAAAAGGCACATTTATGGGATTCCTGCTGGTAACCCAGATGTTCCCCAGTGTTATGCTGGTTGTGCCCTTTTATTCCGTATTGACCAAATATCATCTGACCAATTCCCTTGTTGGATTGATCATTGTATATGCTGCGACCAATGTTGCTTTCAGTACCTGGATGATGACATCGTATTTTGAAAATATTCCCCTGGAGCTGGATGAAGCGGCTCGTGTAGACGGAGCAAGCAGTTTTACGATCTTCCGTAAGATCATTCTGCCCCTTACTGTTCCGGGCATCGCAGCAGTGGCAATTTATATTCTGATCAACGGATGGAATGAGTATATGTATTCTTCGGTTCTGATTTCTAAAGATTCACTGAAGACATTAACCGTAGGAATCGTATCCTTGAATACACAGAATCAGGTACACTGGAATGATATGATGGCAGCATCAACCGTATCCTGTCTGCCATTGGTAATTCTTTTCCTCTGTTTCCAGAAATATTTTATAGCTGGCATGACCAGTGGAGCAGTAAAGAGCTGATAAAGGAGACTAGTATTATGAAATCAATTACAATTCGTGACGTAAAAGTATTTGTGACAGCACCGCATGGTATTAATCTGGTAGTTGTAAAAGTGGAAACTTCTGAGCCGGAACTGTTTGGTTATGGATGCGCTACATTTACATGGCGTTATAAAGCAGTGGTGACTGCAGTGGAAGAATACTTAAGACCCTTCCTGATTGGACGAAGTGTACATGATATTGAAGATATCTGGCAGTCCATGATGGGAAGTTCCTACTGGAGAAACGGTCCGGTTTTAAACAATGCTCTTTCCGGAGTGGATGAAGCACTCTGGGATATCAAAGGAAAGCTGGCCGGAATGCCGGTTTACAGCCTTCTTGGCGGAAAGGCAAGGGAAGGAATTGCTCTTTACCGGCATGCGGACGGGAACAGCATAGAAGAAGTAGAAGAAAAGATCCATAAATATATGGAGGAAGGCTTCCGTTATATTCGTGTTCACATGGGAACTTACGGAGGAAATTTTGACGGGTCTATTCAGAAAATGCAGCATCCTGAAAATGCGCCTGCAGGAGCTTATTATCAGACACGTACCTATATGCAGAGCGTGATCAGGCTCTTTGACCGTGTTCGTACGGATATTGGCTGGAATCTGGAGATCATGCATGATATCCATGAACGTCTTTCTCTGGCAGATACCCTTGCATTTACAAAAGAAATGGAACAGTTTAAACCGTTCTTCATTGAAGATGCATTAAGACCGGATCAGATGACCTATTTCAAATACCTGAGAGAGCAGACAACTGTTCCCCTTGCAATGGGTGAGCTGTTTACCAATCCGCTGGAATGGAAGACGCTGATTCAGAATCAGTGGATCGACTTTATCCGCTGTCATCTCAGTGATATCGGAGGAATCACACCTGCGAAGAAACTGGCTGCTTTTGCAGAGGCATATCAGGTGCGGACTGCATGGCATGGACCAAACGATCTTTCACCGATAGGAATGGCAGCGCAGATGCATTTGGATCTGAATTGTTCGAACTTTGGTATTCAGGAATTTGCAGGATTTAATGAAGCGGAGGAGGAAGTGTTCCCTGGATGTCCGCAGGTGAGAAACGGATATGCTTATCTGAATGATACTCCCGGTATTGGCGTTGGATTTGATGAAAAAGCTGCAAAGAAATATCCTGCAGTGGAAAATGTGGATTACAGCTGGATGTTCAGCCGCCTGGAAGATGGCACAGCGGTAAGACCGTAAAAAAGATAACCTGGCATCATAACCCCTTTCTGGAGGGAGTGTTTTATGACCATCAGTAAGGGAAGAATCTCATGCTGATGGTCTGTCTTTTTTGGAAAAAGAATACATAGATAAGGTAAAAGGAGAAATTATTATGACGATCGAAGAAAAACTGGAAAAAATGGGACTGGAACTTCCGCCTGCACCGGCAAAAGGCGGTGTTTATGCAAGCGTAAAACCCTTTGGAAACGGATTATATTATATTTCCGGATGCGGAACACTGGTAGATGGAGTGGGCCCCTGTGGGAAACTTGGCAAAGATCTGACGATTGAAGAGGGACAGAAAGCGGCACAGAGAACGATCTTAAACTATCTTTCTGTGATCAAAGCGCATATCGGAAGCCTGGACAAGGTAAAATCCTTTGTGAAAGTACTGGTGTTTGTCCAGTGTGAGCCGGACTTTTATGAACAGCCTCAGGTTGCAAATGGGGCAACACAGCTTCTGGTTGATCTGTTTGGAGAAGAGATCGGTGCACCGTCCCGTTCGGCTGTGGGTACAAATGCACTGCCCGGAAATACGGCAGTAGAAATTGAAGGAATCGTACAGATGGAGGAATAAGCCGTATGGATTTGCTGATCAAAGGAGGCCTGATCGCAGATGGCACAGGGGAGAAGCCCTATTATGCAGATATTGCCGTTGACAGAGACCGCATCACTGCCATTGGACATTTTGATGAGAGTGAAGCTCGAAAAGTGGCAGACGCTTCGGGACTTCTGGTAACACCGGGACTGATTGACGGGCATACCCATTCGGAATTGAGTATCTTAAAAAACCGCCAGCATCCAAATGCACTCTACCAGGGAATCTCTACCATTGTAACAGGTCAGTGCGGGCTTGGATTTGCACCGATCAGGGAGGAACACCTTGATGATGCGATCCGTATCAATTCGGGTATTTTCGGAGATTACAGACGGTATTTCAAAAAATGGAACAGTTTTGGAGAATTTCTGGATCTGCTGGATGGTTCGGGGGTGAACGTTGCAGCCAATGTGTCACATAATGCAATCAGGCAGATGGTAACCGGATTTGAAGATAAGCACTGGGGAGAAGAAGAGTACGAAAAAGCATGTGAAATTACGAGACAGGCCATGGAAGAAGGTGCTGTGGGAATGTCTGTAGGACTTTCCTATTATCCGGGCGGATACAGTGACACCCGGGAACTGATTGAATTATGTAAGGTCGTTAAAGAATACGACGGATTGTTTTGCGTTCATCAGAGACTGAATGATGGTCAGATACCCATGAGTCCCGTTGAGGAATGTGCCAGAATCGTGAAAGAGACCGGTGTGCGGATGAATATGCTTCATTATCGTACAGGCAGTATGGAGGCTAAAGTGGAAGATATGTTTGCACCGTTTCGGGAACTGGAGGAGAACGGTGCAAAGATCTACTATGAATATTATCCATATCTTGCGGGAGCGGGACTTCTTCTGGCTCTGGTTCCCGGCTGGGTTCAGGAAGGAAGTGCAGATGAGATCATGGCACGTCTGCAGTCAAAAGAGCTTCGCCCAAGGATCTTAAAAGAGATGGAAGAACGTCATCATTACTTTTTTGCTCCGGGTCAGACATGCAGGATCATTCTCACAAAAGATATGTATAGTCCGATGCTGGGCAGGACAGTCGATGAGATTGCAGCGGAAAATGGGGAAACCTTCCGGGAAGCGGTCCTTCGTATCCTGATCGAAAATGATCTTCAGGCAGGTTTTGCGGGAATCGAAAGTCAGAGTCCTGAGCTGAAAGAAAAGTTAACAGAAGATCAATATCGTCTTTTCATGGACGAACGTTACACCATCGGAAGTGATACGATACCGGCGGGTATTTTGTGTCATCCCAGAGGATTTGGCACTTTTGCAAGAACCATCGCCCGCATGAGAGAGCGTAAGGTGCCTGTAGAGTGGACGATCCATAAACTGACAGGCATGCCGGCAGAGATGTATCATCTTTCGGAACGCGGTGTTCTGAAGCCGGGAATGAAAGCGGATATCTGTCTGATGGATTATGATAAGGTACAGGATACGGCTACGTTTGAGCATTCACGACGTCGTGCTCAGGGTATCGTTTCCCTGTATATCAACGGCCTTCCGGCCCTGGAGGACGGTTCCATCACCGGTATTCTGGCCGGACAGGCAGTAAGGAGAGGGAAGTAATGAGTTTTTATGAAAAAATAGGCGTGAAGCCGCTGATCAATGCCAGTGAGACGTATACGAACCTTGGGGGTTCGCTGATGGATCCGAGAACTGTACAGGCTATGCAGGAGGCTGGACAGTCTTTTGTGGATCTGGGTGAGCTGTTGACAGCGGTTTGTAATAAAGCGGCAGAGCTTACGCACAATGAAGCTGCTTTTGTAACGACAGGAGCAGCGGGAGGTGTGATCCTGTCTGCCGCAGCATGTATTTGCGGAGCGGATACAGAAAAGCTGGATCAGCTGCCTCATGTGGGAGAGTTTGAGAAGAATGAAATTATTGTCTTTGATGGAGCAGTTCGTAATATTATTCCATACTGGAAGCTGACAGGGTTGACCGGTGCCAGGATCGTTGGAGCGGAACCGACGGTAGAGGGACTGTTAAATGCTGTGAATGAGCATACTGCGGCAGTATTTCTTTTTCCGGCATCCCTGTACGAGGAAGATCTTCCAAAATGTGAGGAAGTGATTCCTGTATTAAAGGAAAAAGGGGTTACGGTTGTGGTGGATGCGGCTGCGCAGCTGCCCCCTCGTTCTAACCTGTGGTATTATACGAAAGAGCTGGGAGCAGATCTTGCGGTTTACAGTGGAGGAAAACATATTCAGGGACCGCAGAGTACAGGACTGATCGTGGGGCGAAAGGATCTGATCCGGGCGTGCCGGCTGGCAGCAAGCCCCAATGCAAGGATCGGCCGTGCATTTAAGACCGGTAAAGAAGAACTTGCCGGATTTATCACTGCTCTTGAAATTTTCTGTACAGAGTCGGATGAAGAACGTTTTACACGTCAGGATAAGAAATTAGAAGAATTGCAAAGAATCCTTCTGAAAGAAATACCGGATCTGCAATTAGATTACCGTACGGAAGGGCGTCTGGGAACCTATCAGCCGCTGCTGCTTTTGACATTGCCAAAAGGAATGACGGCACAGGACTGCAACAAGTATACGCGTGCTATGGAAAACCCAATTGATATTGGAGTGTATCCGCCGGAGTTCCATATGCCGGAGAATATCGTATTCATCAACGCATATAATCTGAAAGAAGAGGAGGTGCCGGTTGTGGCAAAGGCTCTGATAGATTTTATATATCAGGCATGATCGTAAAAATTTTGGCGGTACAGTGGGAAGCTTTCGGGGAAAAATCTTTCAGGAGTATGGCATATGCGAGCCAGGTGGAACTTTTAACTGGGCCGTTGGGTCTATGCAGGAAAAATTGTTGTCCAGAGTATAAAAGACCGTGAAAAAATCGATCACACCGGTCATTTTGGGTCGTAGTGGAAAAAAAGCTCGATAGGATACTCAAAAACGGTGAAATCCTGGGCCGTACAGCAAACTTTTTTTTCATAGAGAAAATAGCTTGGATTATCTGAGATTTTTTGAAGTATTTTGGGTCGTGGCAGAGTAAAATTTTGTCACGGCCCCAAACTTTCATGCCATGGCAGGAAGCTGCGCACCCCGAGCCCAGTTGTTTGATCAGACCGGAGGAAATCTTTGATTGACTTGCCACAACGGCTGTGTTACAATGAAAAAAACGAAACGGGGGGCTTGTTGAAACAGGCTGAGAGTAAGCTGGATTGCTTTGACCCGGAACCTGATTTGGATAATGCCAACGTAGGGATGACATGGAAGTAGTGGAGACTGCGATATGCCGGTTGGTATGTCGCAGTTTTTTGTATTAAGAAGAGTGCAAAGCACGGAACGATTCGTTGGTATCTAAGGGACTTTTGTTCCATTATCTTTTTTATCTCAGGAAAAGAAAAAGCAGGAGGATAAGAAAATGGCAGAATATACAACCCAGATGGACGCTGCCCGTCAGGGAATCGTCACACCGCAGATGAAGATCGTTGCAGAAAAAGAACATATGGATGTGGAGGCTTTACGGGAGCTGATCGCAAAGGGAGAGGTGATCATTCCCTGCAATAAGAAGCATACCAGCATAAGCCCCAGCGGAGTGGGAGCAAAGCTGACCACCAAGATCAATGTAAACCTGGGAGTATCCCGTGACTGGAAAGACGTGGACATGGAGTATGAAAAGGTTCGCTCCGCAGTGGAAATGGGAGCGGAAGCCATCATGGATCTGAGTTCTTACGGGGATACCAGAACGTTCCGCAGAAAGCTGACCGAGACCTGTCCGGCAATGATCGGAACGGTGCCGATCTATGATGCAGTGGTGTATTATCATAAACCTCTTGGCAAGATCACTTCGGAAGAGTGGATCGATATTGTGCGGATGCATGCGGAGGACGGTGTGGATTTTATGACGATCCACTGCGGTATGAACCGGGCCACTGCTGCAAGGTTTAAACAGAATAAGCGTCTGATGAATATCGTTTCCAGAGGCGGTTCCATAATGTTTGCCTGGATGGAGATGACCGGAAAAGAAAATCCGTTTTATGAGCACTATGATGAGATCCTGGATATCTGCCGGGAATATGATATTACCATGAGCCTTGGTGATGCATGCCGTCCGGGATGTATTGCGGACGCTACAGATACCGCCCAGATCGAGGAACTGATCACGTTGGGTGAGCTGACAAAACGTGCCTGGGAAAAGGATGTACAGGTGATGATCGAGGGACCGGGACATATGCCCATGAACCAGATCGCAGCCAATATGGAGATCCAGAAGACACTCTGTCATGGAGCGCCTTTCTATGTACTTGGGCCTCTGGTGACCGATGTGGCGCCGGGATATGACCATATCACTTCTGCGATCGGAGGTGCCATTGCAGCCTATGCAGGAGCTGCGTTCCTCTGTTATGTGACACCGGCTGAGCATCTTCGCCTGCCCAACGCAGCAGATGTGAAGGAGGGAATCATTGCAGCAAAGATCGCAGCGCATGCAGCAGACATCGCAAAAGGAGTGCCGGGAGCTGCTGACTGGGATTATAAGATGAGTGAGGCCAGAAAACGCCTTGACTGGGAGGCAATGTTTGAACTGAGTATGGATCCGGAAAAGGCACGCCGTTATCGTGCGGAGGCAAAGCCGGAGAAGGAAGATACCTGCAGTATGTGCGGTAACTTCTGTGCCGTGAAGAATACGAACCGTATTCTGGATGGGGAGATCGTCAGCATTTTTGATGAGTGATCCCGTCAGAAAGAAAAACAGGGCAAGTGACTTTCAAAGGGGAAGGTCCGGAGAAACATGATTTCTCTGACCCTCCCCTTAACATATATTCCGGGAGCATTTTTGAAAAACAATAAAAAGGAGGAGTGCAGGATGACAGTAGCAGATATGTTGGATGAGCTGCAGAGAAACGCAGAAGCAAATGAGGAAATCAGACAGAAACTATTAGAGACCCGCCGCCAGAAGGAACCGTTGATCGCATTTTGTAAGGCGGCACAGGAGCTGGGCTATGAACTCTACCCGATGGATGTCATAGCAGCAGGGGAAGATTTTCATGCACAGATGAAGAGAAGCACCAACGGAGGAGGGGAAAATTCTCCGAAGCTGGATGGAGAAGATGATTTTTATGAAATGTTTTTTGCTTCTATTGAGGAATAAAACGGTTTTGAAGGAGACGGTAAGATCATGGAGATCCGGAAATTTCAGGAACAATTAGGTGAAATGTGCCGGTTGGCGGCAGAAAATGACGGGAAACTTACAGCAGAACAGCTGAAGGGGTTTCTGGAGGAGTTAAAACCGGACAAAGAAAAGCTGGTACAGCTTCTGAAGTATTTCAGACTGCAGGGAATTACCATTGAGGGTCTGGAGCTTGCAGAGGAAGAACGGGAAACCAAAAGTAAGGAACGGGAGCTGACGGCGGAAGAAAAGGCATATGTAAAAGAGTATAAGGAATCCCTGCAGGTGAGTTTTCAGCCGCTTCGGGCAGAGCAGCTTTTTCGGATGCTGGCTGAAGGGGATGGGAATGTAAAGAAAGAATTATCGGAACAGTATCTGGGAATCGCAGCAGACATTGCGGTAAAGATGCATGGCGGAGAGATGCTGCTGGCGGATTTGATCCAGGAGGCAAATATCAGTCTTCTGATGGCGCTGGATCAGGAAGAGCCGAGAAAAAAAGATGATATGTGGCTGCGTCGGGAGATCAGTAAAGGGATCAGACAGTCCATTGAGGAGCAGAATCAGCAGAAGTTTTCCGATGACTATCTGGTGGAAAAAGTGCAGAAGCTGGATAGTGCAGTGAAGGATCTCTCGGAGAATGAGGATGGAACCCGGAGTCAGTTTACAGTAGGAGAACTGGCAATCATTCTGGATATGGAAATCGATGAGATCCGGGATGTGCTGAGGCTGACGGGAGATGATGTATCCGAAGAGGAGAATATTTTGGAAGAATAACATACAAAACCTATTGACATAGTAGGAAATTAGTGGTATGATTCAGTCAATAAAGCAGAGATCCAGAGTAAGGAGGAAAAAGAGATGGGAAATGTTTATAAAGGAACCTTGGGATTGATTGGAAATACACCGCTGGTAGAAGTGACAAATATTGAAAAGGAACTGGGACTGGAAGCAAGGGTTCTGGTGAAGCTGGAGTACTTTAATCCGGCCGGAAGTGTAAAAGACAGAATCGCAAAGGCTATGATCGAGGATGCGGAGGAAAAGGGACTCTTAAAGGAAGGTTCCGTAATTATTGAACCGACATCCGGCAACACCGGAATCGGTCTTGCATCCATTGCTGCAGCCAAGGGTTACCGGATCATTCTCACCATGCCGGAGACCATGAGCGTGGAGCGCAGAAACATTCTGAAGGCATACGGAGCAGAACTGGTGCTGACAGAAGGTTCCAAGGGTATGAAGGGAGCAATCGAAAAAGCAGAAGCCTTAGCAAAAGAGATTCCGGACAGCTTTATCCCGGGACAGTTTGTGAACCCGGCAAATCCCGCCATCCATAAAGCCACAACAGGACCGGAGATCTGGAAGGATACGGACGGTCAGGTGGATATTTTCATTGCAGGTGTGGGAACCGGCGGAACCCTGACCGGAACGGGTGAATATCTGAAATCCCAGAATCCGGCTATCAAAGTGGTGGCACTGGAGCCGGCTGCTTCACCGGTGCTGTCGGAAGGAAAAGCGGGTCCTCACAAGATCCAGGGAATCGGAGCGGGATTTGTGCCGCAGGTACTGAACACGACGATCTATGATGAGATCTTTAAGGCAGAAGCCGAAGATGCCTTTGCCGCTGCAAAGCTTCTTGCAAAGAAAGAGGGAATTCTTGTGGGAATCTCCTCAGGTGCCGCTCTTCATGGAGCCATTGAACTGGCGAAGAGACCGGAAAATAAAGGAAAGACCATTGTGGCACTGCTTCCGGATACGGGAGACAGATATTATTCCACACCATTGTTTACGGAGTAAGATGATATTGGAGGAACGGGAAATCTATGACACTGATGCAGCTTCGCTACATGATTGCGATATCGGAGACGGGATCTTTAAATAAGGCGGCAGATTTGTTATATATTTCCCAACCCTCTCTGACAAGTGCGCTGAAAGAACTGGAAAACGAACTGGGAATCACGATTTTTAACCGGACCGGGAAGGGAGTGACCCTGACCAATGACGGAGCGGAATTCCTGCTCTATGCAAAGCAGATTTATGGTCAGTATGAAGAAGTACTGGAAAAATACGGCAAAGGCGGGAACTTGAAAAAGAAATTCGGTGTCTCTACCCAGCATTATTCCTTTGCGGTAAAGGCATTTGTGGATATGGCAAAATCCTATGACATGTCTGTCTATGAGTTTGCCATTCGGGAGACCAGGACAGGAGAGGTCATCAGCGACGTCAGCACGCTGAAAAGTGAGATCGGCGTTCTGTATCTCAGCGATTTTAACCGGAAATCCATGATGAAGCTGCTTCGGTCTGCCGGGCTGGAGTTTCATCATCTGATCGATTGTCAGGCTTATGTGTATCTGTGGAAGCATCATCCCCTGTCAAAAGAACCTTCGATCTGCTTTTCGCAGCTGGAGGGCTATCCCTGTCTGTCCTTTGAGCAGGGGGATAACAGTTCCTTTTATCTGGCGGAGGAGATCCTTTCTACCAATGAGTATTCGCAGGTAATCCGGGCCAATGACCGTGCCACCATGCTGAATCTGATGGTGGGATTAAACGGGTATACGCTCTGTTCCGGAATTATCTGTGAGGAGTTAAACGGCAGTGACTATGTTGCTGTTCCGTTTAAGGATGATGAACAGAATCAGAACAGCGTAATGGAGATCGGCTATATTACGAGAAAGAACGGAATCCTCAGCGCAATGGGGGAACGGTATGTAAGCTGTATCAAAAAATATCTGAATATTGCCTGATCATTTTGGAAAAACAGCGATCCGGTTATAGATTAAATCTATAGCTGGATATTTTTTTCGAATATTAGACAGATATCCCATGCCATGTTATTATGAAACCAGAAAAGAGATGCAGGTACGCCGGTGGCGTACTTGAACAAATACAGAGAATAGACGGAGGAAACAGACATGGCAGATATCAGAGATTCTAAAAACTGGGGATTTGAAACAAGACAGTTACATATTGGACAGGAACAGGCAGATCCGACAACCGATGCAAGAGCAGTTCCGATTTATGCATCGACCTCTTATGTATTTCATAATTCACAGCATGCAGCAGACCGTTTCGGACTTCGGGATGCAGGAAATATTTACGGAAGACTGACCAACCCGACACAGGATGTGTTTGAACAGAGAATCGCATCTCTGGAAGGCGGCGTGGCAGCACTGGCGGTATCCTCCGGAGCGGCAGCCATAAATTATACGATTCAGGCACTGGCAAAATCGGGAGAACATATCGTAGCTTCCAAGACGATCTATGGAGGAACCTATAATCTGCTTGCCCACACCCTGCCTCTTTCAAGCGGTATTACCACGACCTTTGTGGATCCGGATGAGGAAGGTGCATTTGAAGCGGCGATCCGGGAAAATACCAAGGCTCTTTACGTGGAGACATTGGGCAATCCCAATTCCAATCTCGTAGATCTTGAAAAACTGGCAGAGATTGCCCACAGACATCAGATTCCGCTGGTAGTGGACTCTACCTTTGCCACACCCTATCTGATCCGTCCGATCGAGTATGGAGCAGATATCGTGGTTCATTCCGCAACAAAATTCATCGGAGGACATGGAACAGCCATCGGTGGTGTAATCGTGGATGGCGGTACTTTTGACTGGAAAGCATCCGGAAAGTATCCGTGGATCTCGGATGCAAATCCCAGCTACCATGGAGTGTCTTTTGTAGATGCAGCGGGAGCAGCAGCCTTTGTAACCTATATCCGTGCCGTGATCTTAAGAGATACCGGTTCAACCATTTCCCCGTTCCATGCATTTTTGTTCCTGCAGGGGCTTGAGACCCTTTCACTTCGGGTGGAACGTCATGTGAGCAATGCACTGAAGATCGTAGAGTATCTGGCTGCACATCCGCAGGTGGAAGCGGTACATCACCCGTCTCTTCCCAGCGAACCAAGCCATGAGCTGTATAAAAAGTATCTGCCGAATGGCGGAGGTTCTATCTTTACCTTTGAGATCAAGGGAGATGCACAGAAAGCTCAGAAATTTATTGACAATCTGGCAATCTTCTCACTGCTGGCAAATGTGGCAGATGTGAAATCTCTGGTGATTCATCCGGCTACTACTACACACAGCCAGTGCACGGAAGAGGAACTTCTGGATCAGGGTATCAAACCCAACACCATCCGGCTTTCCATCGGCGTGGAAAAGGTGGAAGACCTGATCGCAGCTTTGGATGCGGCTTTTGAAGCAGTGAAATAAAACCGAAGAAAAATGAAACCTGGACGGATCCGGACTCCTTATATAGGGAGTTCGGATCCGTTGTTTATGTACGCCGCCGGAGGCACAACTTTCAGTGGGGACACCCCAACTGAAAGTTGTATTCAAGTGATTTCAATGTTAAAATAACAGAAAATCGATCGCAGCGAGGAGAGGAAAATGA
>JAEDFS010000067.1 GCA_016297895.1 Marvinbryantia sp. | reverse complement strand
TGTTGCTGTCATGCATGCGCAGAGCAGTGCTGCGAAAGGTTTTTTCATAATAGATCCTCCTTAAAATATAGTAAAATAGTTTTATAGCAAACGCCTATTCGGCGGTTGACTCAAACAGCTTTGCAAGGCTTTCCGTGTAGGGTGCCCTGCAGATACCCTTCTCTGTAATGATTGCGGTAATCAGCTCATGATCGGTTACATCAAAAGCCGGATTGTAGCATTTTACTTCCCGAAGCGCCATGGGCTTCTCATAAAATTTGGATCGGATCTCATCCTCATCCCGAAGCTCAATGACGATCTCATCGCCGCTCTTGCAGTTCATATCAATGGTAGAAGTGGGACCCAGCACATACATGGGAATTCCGTAATGCTTCGCCAGAATCGCCACACCGCTGGTTCCAATCTTATTGGCTGCGTCCCCGTTGGCTGCGATTCGGTCACACCCTACGAAGCAGGCCTGTACCCAGCCATTTTTCATGACCAGGCTTGCCATATTGTCGCAGATCAAGGTCACGTCCACGCCTGCCTTCTGCAATTCATAGGAGGTCAGTCTGGCTCCCTGCAGCAGAGGTCTTGTCTCATCAGAAAATACATGAAACTGCATACCTCGCTCATGTCCCAGAAGCATTGGACCGATAGCCGTTCCATACCGTGAGGTGGCAAGAGGGCCTGCATTGCAGTGAGTCAGGACGCCGTCTCCATTCTTCAGAAGCGAGAGGCCATACTCGGAAATCTTCCGGCACATCTCAATATCCTCCCGCTGGATGTTCTCTGCCTCCACTCCCATCAGGCGGACGATCTCTTCTACCTCTTTGTCTCTGTTATCCAGAACCAGCTTTTCCATCCGGTTCAGAGCCCAGCTTAAGTTCACTGCGGTAGGACGGGACGAATCCAGATAAGCCTTGTCCTTAACAAGCTGTGCATAAAAGGTCTCAAAATCTGCCGCATCGATCTGCTGCGCCAGACAGTAAAGGCTGTAGCCTGCACAGATGCCGATGGCAGGTGCTCCCCGCACTGCCAGAGATTTGATTGCATCGTACATCTCCTTAGCCGTAGAGAGCGTCAGCTCTATCACTTCATTTGGCAGGGCCCGCTGATCAATGATGACTACACATTTGCCATCCTCGCTCAGGTGGACATTATCTGCCAGTATTTCTCTTTTCTCTCTCATATTTCTCTTCCCTCTCTGTCAGGTAAACCGAAAGCCTGTCTTAAAGGCATGGGATGCAAAAGCCTGCTCGTAATCCCTAAGATCCCACAGCTCTATAGGCGGCAGCTGTACCAGCTTTTTATTGAGAAGCTCCAGTGCCGGTTCAAAGGGGCCACAGCGGCTTCCCATGATCGTGATCTCATTTACCACGAAATAGCTCAGATCCAGCTGAACGTCTCCGGCATAGGTACTTTTCATCACAATCGTACCCCGCTTACGGACGATATTCTTTGCCAGCTCAATCCCGCTGGGCGATCCGGTGGCATCGATCACCACCTCGTAAGTATCTTCCGGGCTTCTCTCTGTCTTTGCATAGGGCTGAAACCGCTTCAACTTCTCCGGATGCTTTCCGATCACCGTCAGATCCACGCCGTAAAGCGACAGAACCTCCGTGATCATCAGCGCCAGACGTCCGTCTCCAATCACCGCCACATTAAGCTCCGGGCGAATATGGAGCTGATTGGGAATCTCCAGTGCTGCAGCCAAAGGCTCCGTAAAGATCGCCTGCTCGGCAGGCAGAGAATCCGGCACCACATGAATCAGATGGTTCGCAAGGACAAAATACTCCTCAAAGGTTCCGTCCAGTCCTTCCATGCCGATGACCTTCCGACTGATACAGTGCTTTTCTCTGCCGGTGCGGCAGTAAATACACTCTCCGCAGCCCTCATTCAGTTCTCCCACCACACGCTTTCCTACAAGCGCCGGATCGTCGGATTGTTCTACTATGCCCACAAATTCATGACCCAGCACACCCCGGAAATTGGGGCGATAGCCCCGGAGTACTTCCCGGTCTGTGTTACAGATTGCAGACACCAGCACCCGGATAAGGCTGTGTCCCGGCGCTGCCTCCGGTTTCGGATAATCCTCCCGGTATACGGCTTTCTCACCGTCAAAATACAATGCTTTCATCGGTATCCTCTCACCTGCCTATATTTACAATGCTTTGTGAATATTTTCAATGGAGGCTGTAATCAATCTCTTAAATTCTCCGGCTACCCGGTCCGCCGTCTCCTGCACTTCTTCATGGGTCAGCGGATCTTCTTTCATGCCTGCAGCCAGATTGGAAATACAGGAAATGCCGCAGACCTTCATGCCCATGTGGTTTGCCGCCATAGCTTCCACCGCCGTACTCATGCCGACCGCATCCGCTCCCAGTGTCCGGTACATCCTGATCTCGGCCGGAGATTCAAAGTTCGGCCCGGTCAGCTGCATGTAGACGCCTTCCTGAAGCCTGATGCCAAGCTCCTTCGCTGTGCTGCGCAGCACCTCCTGCAGCTCCTTTTTATAAATCTGACTCATGTCCGGGAATCGAAGTCCCAGCTCATCTATGTTAGCTCCAATCAGCGGAGAGGGTACAAAGCTCGCAATCTGATCGGTGATCAGCATAAAATCTCCGGCTGAAAAATCAACATTCACACCGCCGGCTGCATTGGTCAGGAACAAAACCTTCGCTCCCAGCATTCCCATCAGGCGGGTAGGCAATACCACATCTGTCACGGGATACCCCTCATAGTAATGCACACGTCCCTGCATACACACGACCGGAACGCCATTCACATAGCCGAAAATAAAACGTCCCTTGTGTCCCGGTACCGTAGACACCGGAAACCCTTCTATCTCATGGTAATCCAGCGTCGCCTCCACCTGAATACTCTCACCGTAATCACCAAGACCGGAGCCCAGGATCAGGGCAATCTCCGGTTGAAAATCAATCTTTGCTCTCACGCTTTCGTAACATCTGGTCAGTTTCTCATAGACTGGATTCATGCTGTCCCTCCATCTGATTTTCTATGCCTCTACAACAGAAAAAGCGTCCATCTTTCCTACCGATGACGCTGTTTCTGCTGTTGTAATCACTATTCTAATAATGCATTATTTTTTCGATAAATGCAAGTACTTTCTCTATATTTTCTGATGTTTCGAATAAAACGGAAGAATGGATCGCCTCCGGTATAATTTCCAGAGACACCCTTCCCTTTCCGCAGATTTCCTCTGCTCTCAGTGCAAACTGAATAGACTGTTGTACCGGCACTATCTCATCCCGGCTTCCATGCTGGATAAACACAGGGGGCATATCCGGATGCAGATACTGCTTTGCGTCTGCAAGCTTCTCCCGACCCGTTCCATCATAAGCACCCAAAAGCCGGGGCTTTATACCGTCCTTTGCTTCGTAAAACGGAAACTCATCCGATTCCAGAACCGGAAGTGCCTCCTCATATTCCTCGCTGACGTCTGTAGACGGACCTTCTGTAAACCGATGAAGCACACTGTTGATCTTCAGCTCCTGCTCTGCAGAAGAGACATCTACCAGAGGATACCAGGCCACACAGCCTGCCACCCTTGCAGAAACCTTCCGGTTCTCGTCGTCCGGTGTATCAAAAAGCTCCTCATTTTCGCAAAGAGCTCCCATCAGTGCCAGATACCCTCCGGCGCTTCCGCCCCACAGAACCATGCGTTCCGGATCTATCCGCAATTCCTGTGCGTGCGCCCTGATAAAACGGATACAGCGCCTGATATCCCGGATCTGCTCCGGAAAACAGCACTCATCCGACAGCCGGTAATTGATCCCGGCCACCGCATACCCCTTTTTTAACCCGGCAAGCATCGGTTTGATCATTTCCCCGTTTCGCTTATCGCAGGCGATAAAACCGCCTCCATGAATGCTGAGAATCAGAGGGAATGGTTCCTCTCCTTCTTCCGGAAACCAGAGATCCAGCTTCTGCTTCTCACTTTGTGTCCCATAAGCCAGATCAAACATTCCTCTTTTTCCTTCCGTCTCTACCGGCGGCTGGCTGATCCGCCACATCCTCTTTGCCATAAAGTACTCCCTTTATTTATTTTTGCAATCTTTTTAAATTTCTCCCGAACCCGCTGCATATCTCTTCATAAAATGTTCTGTATGATTACGAAGTATTTCCGCATAATCCTCTTTCTCTTCCTTGTTATCAGACATATGGATGAGAAGGAAAAGAGGCGCATAATATTCTACCGCAAGCTGCCTTGGATCTCCTTCTTTCAATACACCTTTTCTGATCAGTTCACGAAACAGATCTTCCATATAGGAAACCGGTCCTTCCACAATACACTGACTGTAGATCTTTGCTATTTCATCATTTCGATATTGTTCCAACGTCAGCATTCTTCGAAAAAGCACTGCAAAACGATCCTCCGTCCAGAACTTCAGCTGCTCCACGGTAAATCTTTGAATATCTTCCAAAGATGTATTTTCATAGGATTCCGGCATCTTCTCATACTGTTCAGCCGGCATCTGATATTCCTCTGCTCTCCCGGCATCGATCTGTATCATTCTGTCTACGATGCTGTCAAAAATATCACGCTTGTTTTTATAATGCCTGTACAGAGCACCCTTCGTCATCCCAAGTTCTTCTGCTATATTTCGGACAGATACAGCCTCATAGCCATCCCTTGCAAACAATTGCAGTGCTGTCATCAAAATCTTTTCCTTCGTATCCCCCATATTGCAACCCTCCAACATATTAAAGATCTCTCTGTGCGCAAATAAACGGTCGTTTACATTGATTTTAGTAAACGATCGTTTATTTGTCAAGTATATATGAAAGTTCCATACTCCACTCGTTTCAGGAATGATTTGGATCACTTTTCCTGCATTTCTGGCAAGAACCGGGTTCATCGGCCGAATAGAAAATCCCGACTAGGTCTCAACTGTTGTTCAATATCCTTATCCGGCCAATACCCCCATGACTCCACGATTTTCCCGTCTACAACTTTAAAATTTTCCAGTGCCTCAAAACAAATCTTCTTACCCACAGCGTTATGCAAACCCTCAAAGTGCACTCTTGCCGCAGCCGGACTGTTGTCTATGTAATTCTCTGACACACAGTTCATAACAAAGTCATAATTACGGTTGGTGTAACCCTCCTCGAAGAACTTCACCACAATATCCTTTGGTGATAAATCATGTACAAATTCGCAGATATCCATATCATTTTTCCTCCTGTGCCATCACGATTTTCGATTTTGCTCCATCCATTTGACAGAATAGTCTACAATATCTCGTTGATTCATCAGTCTAATAACAGCATTTCCAATTTTCCCACAAGCAACAGGGTTTTCCTTTTCAAAATCCTTCCCTATTTCTTCAAAATCCTCACCATCCACAAACAGTGTACTGTATTCCTTCCAGACCCTGACCCCATTTTCTAAAACAGCACTGTGTTCCAGGAAATGGTGTTTCCCGGGATAGTTGGCCCTGACATCAGCCAAATGGATAGATGTATTCTTGTCATATCCAACACCTAACAGGAGCACTTTCCCATTTAATTCATACAATTTTGCAATTGGAGAGCCTTCGCCAAAAATATTGGATAAGTCATGATTTTCGGTAAGGTATGCCGCATATTTTCCCCATGCACATACGGATCTTGCGGGATGATCGCTTCGAATGCTGCCTGGCCATGTACGAAACATCTCTGCCACGGCTCCCATTGTATTTGTGGGCGTAATTCTTTTATCATATGCAGGCCAATGCTCTCGAATTAATTGCCAATCCGATTCATCTGCATCCCAATGAACCCCTTCTTCCGGATCAAGATTCTTCCAGGATTGTGCTGGCATCATGATCGTTCCATTTTCACCAACAATCTCTATCAATGCTTCTATGACAGCTTGCGCTCCACCACATACATATCCCATACTCTTCAACGACGTGTGAACCATAATCACATCGTCTTTTTCTAATCCGATTGTTTTTAATTCTTTCACAATGGTTTCTTTTGTTACTACCTGCACTATCTATACCTCCAAACATTCAAGATTCTTTCCCCATCGTAATTCTTTACCTGTATATTAGCAAACATTGTGAAAAATAACTACCTGAAAATCTTGAAATGAAAACAGGAATTGATTATTATAATAGAAAAAAATGCGAATTAAAGGAATTGCAAGAAATGAGCCATTTACCAAATGAAATACAACAGCTTTTTGATTATTTAAAGGCAGGCACCTCTTCTTTTCACGTGGTAGACCACTCCAGACAGATTCTGAAAATGGCAGGTTTTCAGGAGCTTTCTTTCAAAGATACCTGGAAATTAGAGAAGGGAGGACGCTATTTCTGTGTTCCCTTTGACACTACGCTCTATGCATTTACCATAGGCAGCGACTGTAATCTTTCCAACGGAATCCGTATCGGTGGAGCTCATACAGATTTTCCTGCATTGAAGGTAAAACCCAACCCGGAAATCTTTTCCCACGGCTATATGCAGCTCAACACAGAAGTATATGGCGGACCTATTTTAAATACCTTTTTTGATCGTCCGCTTTCTCTTTCCGGTAAGATTGTTACAAGAGGGAAGCGCTATGACAAACCGGTAAGCCACCTTCTGGACTTCAAAGCACCGGTGCTGTATTTGCCGAACCTCGCCATTCATATGAACCGCAATGTGAACGACAAAGGTGCTCCCATTGACAACCAGAAGGAACTACTGCCGCTTATTGGTACGCTTCAGGGAGCGCTTAATAAGAACACGACGATCTTACAGCTTCTTTCCAAAGAGCTAGGAGTAAATGCATCGGATATTCTGGACTATGATCTTTGTATTTATTCCATGGACCAGCCAAAACTGGTTGGCATCACGGAAGAATTTATCTCCTCTCCGCGCCTTGACGATATCACCTCCGTCAGCGCACTGATACACGGCCTTATTGAAAGCAGCAATGCTGACCGTGTCAATATGGTGTGTCTTTTTGACAATGAGGAAGTGGGAAGCTTGAGCAAACAGGGAGCCGACTCTGCCCTTGCTTCTGTGATCATCGGAAAAATCTGGCAGTCCTTCGGCAAAAATACGATAGACTGCATGGCTGACATCTCGGATGGCCTGATGCTTTCTGTGGATGTGGCTCATGCTTATCATCCAAATCATCCCGGTACGCAGGACATAACCAATTATCCGGTAATCAATCAGGGATTTGTCTTAAAAACCGCAAGCAATCAGACCTACGCATGGGATCCGGAAATTCTGGGTGCCCTCATGGATCTTTGCGACAGAGAAGACATTCCTTACCAGAGATTTGTCAAACGTTCCAACACCAGAGGAGGCGGAACGATTGCTTCCATCATCTCTTCTCATTTACCAATGAGAACCGCTGACCTTGGCGTTGGCCTTCTGGCCATGCATTCCGCCTGTGAAATGGCGGGAGTGAAAGACCAGGTGGCACTGGGAAAATTTGTAAAGGCATTCTTTGATAAATAATGACAGACAATCTGCAGACAGGTTCTTAACTTCCCTTTTATCTGTCCATATTGAATACAACTTTGAACTCTTCGCCATATCTTTTCCAGGTAGTGGTGATATGAAAAGTCCCTGCCAGATCCTGGTTTGCTTCCTCATTCACGGATGTTGTGATCTGATAATGTACCTGAATAAACTCCGAATCCCGGGCAACTACTTCAAAATCGGAAATCCTGTATTCCTTACAGTCAAACTCCTCTATGATCCGGGCATATTCTGCTCCTGTACATCGAAATCCTCCGCAGACCATAACTGCATCTTCGGAAACAAGCTTTAAAAATGCTTTTTTATCTCTCTTTTTTGCAGCTTCCCACATCTTTATTTCCAGTTCTCGGATTTCTGAACAGTCTCTTCCTACAGGTGTGTTCAACTTTGAATAAATATAAGTATCTTTCCAGACAGGTCTGCCCTTTTCATCCTTTCGGAAATAATTGTCCTTCTGCAGGCAGCCTTCCCGAAGGAATCCAAGACGCTCCAGAAGTTTCCAGGAAGCCTCATTGAGAGGATCGCAATTTGCCTCGATCCGGTGCACTCCCTGTTGGAAAACATACTCGCATACACGGCTGCAGGCTTCATACGCATATCCTTTTTTCCAGAACTTTCTGTTAAACATATATCCGATTTCCACAGATTCCGCATATCGATCCCCGATATAAATGTTTCCGATCATCTTGCCTCCCATCTTCTCTTCAACAGCCAGAAACTCATCGGATTCCATCCTCTTAGCCAGACAATTCTGCACTTCTTCATAATTCATCGACTCATATGGTTCAAAAACCACTGCCTCGTCATCTGAAAGATATTCATACAAATCCTGCAGATCCTGTTCTTTAAATTTTCTGAGAATCAGTCTCTCAGTCTCTATTCTTTCTATTTTCATAAGTCCTTATACTATCAAAACTACCGCCACGCGGATAGTCCATTTCATTAGCTATTTGTGTCAATTTTATAGATTCAAAACTTATTGTGATATTAGTTTAAGAAATCTCTTATCGTTCATCTGCTCATTTGTTATATATTCTCCATCGCAGAACAATGCATATGTAGTAATCGGTGTTGGAGCAC
>JAEDFS010000020.1 GCA_016297895.1 Marvinbryantia sp. | reverse complement strand
CCGGAGGAATGCGCCAGAGAGTGGTGATCGCCATTGCTCTTGTCTGCAACCCCGGCCTTCTGATCGCAGACGAACCGACTACGGCGCTGGATGTGACCATACAGGCACAGATCCTGTCCATGATCTGCAATCTGCAGAGAAAGTACGGTACTTCTGTGATCATGATCACCCATGATCTGGGAGTCGTTGCGGAGACCTGCGATAAGGTAGGTATCATGTATGCCGGGGAGATCGTGGAATACGGTACCCTGTCGGATATCTTTACAGGTGCCTATCATCATCCCTATACGGAAGGTCTGTTTGGTTCCATACCAAGCCTTACGGAAAATACAAAGCGGCTTCATCCCATTGAAGGACTGATGCCGGATCCCACAAATCTTCCAAAGGGCTGTAAATTTGCACCCAGATGTAAAAAATGTAAAGAGATCTGTAAAACCAAAAGACCGGATGTGTGGGAAGAAAACGGGCATCAGATCCGATGCCACTGCCTTGGGGAGGTGGAAAAATGAGCGAAAACCTTCTGGAAGTGAAAAATCTGAAAAAATATTTTAAGACACCTTCCGGTGTCCTGCATGCCGTGGACGATGTCAGCTTTTCTATTCTGCGGGGAAAGACCATGGGAGTGGTGGGAGAATCCGGATGCGGAAAATCCACGCTGGGACGTACCATGCTGCAGTTATATACTCCGACTTCGGGAGAGATATTGTTTCAGGGAAAAAATATCGCAGATCTTTCCAGGAAAGAATTTCACAGGATCCGACCAAAGATACAGATGATCTTCCAGGATCCCTATTCCAGCCTGAACGGACGTATGACGGTGCAGCAGCTGATTGCAGAGCCTTTGATTGTTAATAAGGTGTGTAAAAACAAACGGGAAATAGAAGAGCGTGTCAGCAGGATCATGGATACGGTAGGTCTTGCCAGCCGTCTTGCCATGTCCTATCCCCATGAGCTGGACGGAGGAAGAAGGCAGAGGATCGGGGTAGCCAGAGCTCTTGTGTTGGAACCGGAGTTTGTGGTCTGTGACGAGCCGGTGTCTGCTCTGGATGTGTCCATTCAGGCACAGATCCTGAATCTGCTGATGGATCTGCAGGAGCAGATGGGGCTGACTTATCTGTTTATCACCCATGACCTTTCTGTGGTCAGGCATATTTCAGATGAGATCCTGGTGATGTATCTGGGAAAATGTGTGGAAAAGGCTCCGGCAGATGTGATTTTCTCAAGGC
Source organism: Marvinbryantia sp. (assembly GCA_016297895.1). GTDB lineage: Bacteria > Bacillota > Clostridia > Lachnospirales > Lachnospiraceae > Marvinbryantia. The sequence continues at coordinate 30,682 of JAEDFS010000020.1, read as the reverse complement.
CTTTGCATCCTTATACACAGGCGCTGCTGGCTGCCATTCCGATTCCAAGTGTGGAATCCTGCCATAAAGAACGGATTCTGATGCAGGGCGAGGTCTCAAGTCCTATCAATCCAAAACCGGGATGCCGGTTTGCAGCCCGCTGTCCCCGTGCCACAGAAGAGTGTACCAGGGGAGACATTCCTCTGAAGGAAGCAGAGCCGGGACATTTTGCCGCTTGTATTCAGGTGTGAAAATACCAGGCGGTGGTATCATCAGAATGGAAAAATGAGGAACAGAGTAAATGAAGGAAAAGAATTATAAATGGCCCTACGAAAATGAAGTAGGGATTGAAGAAACGCTCACCTGTGATGTACTGGTGCTGGGAGGAGGCCTGTCCGGATGTTTTGCGGCTATTGCGGCAGCACGGAAAGGGCAGTCCGTGGTTCTGGTGGAAAAGGGAGCAGTGGAGAAAAGCGGTTCTGCCGGAACAGGCTTTGACCATTGGGAATCTGCCTGTACCAATCCCTGCTCAGAGGTGACTCCGGAAGAGATTGCGGAAGCTTATGTGAATGAACAGGACCGGTACAGCAACGGAATCGCCCATTATATTGAGTGCCGGGAAGGCTATGACCGTCTTCTCGATCTGGAATCCTTCGGCGGAAAAATCCGGGATACGGAGGACGAATTTGCGGGAGCGGAATTCCGGGATGAGAAGACAAAGCTGATGTTTGCCTACGACTATAAAAACAAATTTACCATCCGGGTGTGGGGATCCACGTTTAAGCCGGCACTGGTAAAAGAAATGAGAAGACTGGGAGTCCGGATTCTGGAACGGACGGAAGCAACCGCTCTTTTACTGACTTCTGACCGGGAAGACAATGACGGAAAAGAGAAAAAGGTGCGGGGAGCGGGGGCCATGGGAATGGATGTGCACACCGGAAAGTTCTATATCTTACGTGCCAAAGCGACGGTCCTGGCCATGTCACGTCCGGCAAGAGTGTGGCTGTTTGACTCCGATCTGCCGGGACTCTGTGAATTCCGCCCCATGCAGAGTATCGGAAGTGGTCATGCCATGGGATGGAGAGCCGGAGTGGAGTTTACCATGATGGAAAAATCGGTGCGTGCAGAGTTTTCTGCGGCCGGAAGAAGCTTTCCGCCTTACGGTGCAGGCAACAATCATAACACCTGGTATGCTGCCACGATGGTGGACGCAAGAGGAGTGGAGATTCCTTATGTAAACCGGGACGGAGAAGAACTGAAAACGGTGTCTGAACGGTATTATCCGGCACCCGGTCAGAAGTTTTTCCTGAAAGGCGGGGTCATCGATAATCCCAAATATGAGTATCGGGGGCCGGAGACCCTGGATTTTGAAGAATTGATGAAGCGGGGATATCAGCTTCCGTTTTATGCGGATCTGAGCAGGATGCCGGATGCGGAGCGCCGTGTCATCTGGGGAATGATGGTGGGAGAGGAGGCAAAAACGAAGATCCCCATCTACAAGAACTACAAAGACCGGGGTTTTGATCCCGAAAAGCATATGCTGCAAAGCTATGGAACAGGCTGGCAGTCCGCAAATTTCCTGGAGCAGGAACGGCAGTTTTTCGGGGCACCGGGCGGAATCATGCACGACTGGGATCTAAAGACCAATATTGACGGAATCTACGCAGCCGGAGATCAGCTATATGCTTCGGATTGTGCCGGCTTTGCCTGTGCCACCGGATACTATGCCGGAAGAAAAGCCTCTGATTATGCGTCCGGGACTGATTTGGGAGAGATCTGCAGGGAAGATACCGAGAGAGAAAAACAAAGACTGTATGCTCCGCTGTATACCGATAAGGAAGCGGGCGTGGGATGGAAGGAACTGAATCAGGCCATCTCCAAAGCCATGCAGAATTACTGTGGCGGTGTAAAATGTGAGGCGCTCCTTCTGGAGGGGCTTGACCTTTTAAAGAGTTACGAAGCGGAAGTGGTACCCAGGCTTTCTGCGTCCAATCCCCATGATCTGATGCGGATCCATGAGGTGCTGGATATTCTGACAGTCGCTCAGCTGGTGCTGCATGCATCTCTGGCGAGAAAATCCAGTTCGGAACCTCTGTTTTTCAGAAGAAGCGATTATCCGGAGATGGATCCCGAAAGAGACCGAAAGCATATCGTGATCCGGCAGGCGAAGGGGCATGTGAAGATCAGAGAAGTTCCTCTTGACTTTTTCGGAGAACTGAAAAGCGAGTATGAGAAGAGAAATCAGGATTACATAGAGGAGGCGGCAGAACGTGGAAAAAGTTGAATTTACAGTGGAACCGGTGCCCTGCAGCACCATTCCGCTGAAATATAATGAAGCACTCTGTATCGGGTGCGGCCGGTGTGCGGCAGTCTGTCAGTGTGATATTCTGCTTCCCTCACAGGAAAAAGGAAAACATCCCATCATCATGTATCCGGGAGAATGCTATTACTGCGGCGCCTGCGTGATGGTCTGCCCCGTACCCGGTGCGCTTACCCTGCAGCATCCGCTGATGAACCGGGCCAAATTTGTTCCGGTAAAAGAAGTGCCGGAACATACGGAAGAGGGTACAGGGTTTGGAAATCCTCTCAGATAAACCAGCCTATTTTTTCCTGAACATCGGCATATTTCAGATAAACGATATTAAATTCCCGGATGATCGGTTCTCCCGTCAGGGTGAAACTGGTGATTCCGGGATCATTTTTTGCCAGAATGTCATAGACAAAGGACACCCCGTAACCGGCTTTCACCAGATCCAGAATCACTTTGAAGCTGGAGATACAGATATGACGGTGAAAGTCCATCAGGGATTCATTGTAGCCATGAAGCTTTTCATCCAGGATCGCCCGCGTACCGGAGCCTTCTTCCCGATGGATGATGGTTTCGGCAAGCAGCTCTTCAATGCTGATTTCTCTTCCGGCAAAGGGATGATCCTTGCGGCAGATCCCCACAAAGGGTTCTTTGCGGTACAGCTGGCTGTCAAACCGCTTTTTGTCAAAATACCCTTCAATGATGGCAAAATCCAGTTTATTCTGCTCCAGCAGAGTCAGAAGATGCTCCGTGTTGTCCACGATCAAAGTAAGGGAAGTGTCCGGCTGAGAGAGAAACTGATGAATGTGATCAAGAATCACATAATCGCCGATGGTCTTTGTTGCACCGACCTTCAGTTCCCGGATCCCGCTGTTTTTCAGCTTTTCCCGAAGAAAGGTCTCACGCTGACGGATGGCCCGGATATGGTCTTCCAGCAGGACTGCTTCCGGGGTCTTGGTAAGATGGCGATTTTCATAGTAAAAGAGACGACAGCCGTATTCTCTTTCCAGATACTGAATGTGCTGTGTCACTGCAGGCTGAGTGATATGAAGACGCTGAGCAGCTTCCCGGTAATTCATCAATTCGCAGACAGTCATAAAGGTTTCTGTTCTGTGGTCAAGCATAGGATTCTCCATAAGTATGATTTATTGTATGATAAATATTCATAAATTGATTTTATAACAAAAACGTAATATAATCAACCTGAAAAGGAAAAAAACTCCATAAAAGAGCGTAGATCAAAGGAGAGAAAGAGATGAAGTACATCATTATCGGCGGCGTGGCCGCAGGAACCAAGGCAGCAGCCAAAATTTTGCGTCAGGATCGCAAAGCAGAAGTATGTGTGTATACGAAGGGCAGTGATATTTCCTATGCAGGATGCGGCCTTCCCTATTATGTGGGAGGCGGAATCGAGAGTCGTGAAAGCCTGATCGTAAATACACCGGAAAAATTTGCTGCATTGACAGGAGCACAGGTGCGTACGGGAATGGAAGCCGTGAGCGTGGATGCCGGGGCAAAAAAGGTACGGTTTGCCAATGGAGAAGAAGCAGAGTATGACAAACTGATTCTTGCCGTAGGTGCAGCTCCCTTTGTTCCCAATGTTCCGGGAACCGGTCTGGAAGGCGTGTTTACCATGCGTACGCCGGATGATGCCATTGATCTGCGCTCTTATGCGGAGGAACATCACTGCCGCAGTGCCGTGGTGGTGGGCGGTGGCTTCATCGGACTGGAGATCGCAGAGAATCTGATGGCGAAGGGTCTGAAGGTGACTGTAGTGGATATGGCAGATCAGGTCATGCCGAATCTCTTTGATGCCGAGATGGCAGACTATATTCGTCGTCAGCTTCAGAAAAAGGGACTTCGGATCGTGACCGGAGCTGCACTGGAGGAAGTGCTGGGAACAGAGAAGGCTTCCGGTATCCGTACCAGTGTGGGAAGCTTTGACGGAGATCTGGTGGTTCTGGCAATCGGTGTGCGTCCGGCTACTGCATTTCTTGCCGATTCCGGCCTGGAGATGAACAGAGGCACCATTATCGTGGATGATCATCAGAAAACAAACCTGCCGGATGTGTATGCGGTAGGCGACTGTGCACAGGTCTGTAACCGGATCACAGGAAAAGGTCAGTGGTCAGCCATGGGCTCCACTGCCAACATAACGGGACGCTGCCTTGCAAAAAATCTGACAGGGACAGACTCTGTATACGGCGGATGTCTGGGAACCGGTGTGGTGAAGCTGGCAGAGGATCTGAATGCCGGCCGTACCGGGCTGACAGAAGCCCAGGCCAGAGAAGCCGGTTTTGATCCGGTCTCTGTGACCATGGTGAGTGATGATAAGGCACATTATTATCCGGGAGCATCCTCTTTTGTGACAAAACTGATCGCAGACAGAGAGAGTCACAAGCTGCTGGGAATCCAGGTGGTGGGTGCCGGTGCCGTGGATAAGATGACAGATATTGCAGTGACAGGCATTGCCATGGGCGCTGAGATCGAAGATTTTGATACCCTGGATTTCTCCTATGCACCGCCATTCTCAACGGCGATTCATCCTTTTGTACAGGCCTGCTATGTGCTGGAAAATAAACTGTCCGGCGAACTGGAAAGCATTACCCCGGCTGAATATGCCGCAGGAGCAGCAAAAGGTTACCGGGTGCTGGATGTACAGCCAAAGGCATCTATTCCGGGAGCAGAATGGATTGATCTGACAAAGGTGACCGGACCGATGGAAGGATTCGGGAAGGACGAAAAGCTTCTGCTGGTATGTACAAAGGGCAAGAGAGGATATTTTCTTCAGAACCGTCTGAAAGCGTATGGATATACCAATACCCGTGTCCTGGAAGGAGGAGTCTTCGTGAATGAGGTAAAAGTTCCCCGTAAAGAAGGAAAACTGGATCCGGCTGAGATTAAACGGGTAAAAGGCCTGGGATGTCTGCAGGACAAGCGTTATGACGATATCTTCAACGTGCGTGTAATTACCAGAAACGGACGGATCACAGCAACAGAACACCGTGCCATTGCAGAGGCAGCAGAAAAGTTCGGAAGTGGAGAGGTGACTATGACTTCCCGTCTGACCATGGAGATCCAGGGAGTACCCTATGACAATATCCAGCCGGTGATCGAGTTCCTCAGCGGATACGGTCTGTTGACCGGCGGTACCGGCAGTCTGGTGCGTCCGGTTGTGTCCTGTAAGGGAACCACCTGCCAGTATGGTCTGATCGATACCTTTGATCTCAGTGAAAAAATACATGACAAATTCTACCTTGGATATCATGGCGTGACCCTTCCCCATAAATTTAAAATTGCAGTGGGCGGATGTCCCAATAACTGTGTAAAACCGGATCTGAATGACCTGGGAATCATCGGTCAGAGAGTTCCCATGATCAATTACTCCAAGTGCCGTGGCTGCAAGAACTGTCAGGTAGAGAAGAACTGCCCGATCAAAGTGGCAAAGCTGGCAGACGGAAAGATCCAGATCGATCCGAAAGAATGTAATAACTGTGGACGCTGCAAGGGAAGATGTCCATTCGGAGCGCTGGAGGAATATCAGAACGGCTACAAGATCTACATCGGAGGACGTTGGGGCAAAAAGATAGCTCACGGTATGACGCTTACAAAGATCTTTACCAGTGAAGAGGAGATCATGGATGTGGTGGAAAAGGCGATCCTGCTGTTCCGTGACGAGGGAATCTCAGGAGAACGTTTTGCGGATACGGTCAACCGTCTTGGGTTTGACTATGTGAATGATAAGCTGATCAGCGGAAAGATGGATAAGACTGCGATTTTGAATAAAAATGTTACAGGCGGCGCAACCTGTTAATGACTGTACAGGGACGGTTCTGTTGGATACAGAACCGTCCCCTGTCCATTCATATCAGATGGAAGATGACTCCCGCCTCTTCAGGCGGCAAGCGAGTCTTGAACTAAACAAAGAAAGGAAATGATGCGCAATGACTTCCATTACAGAGAATGCAAAAGAATTAACACAGGAGTTGCTGGAGATTCGAAGAACGATTCACAGAAATCCTGAGACAGGGGCTGTTCTGCCCCGGACGAAAACTTTCGTGAAGAAAAAGCTGGAAGAATACGGATATGAACCCCGGGAGATCTGTGAGAGCGGAATTGTAGCGGTACTTGAGGGAGAAAAGCCGGGAAAAACCATTCTTCTTCGTGCGGACATGGACGCTCTGGCGATCAAAGAAGAGGCACCGGTCCCCTTTGCATCAGAAAACGGCTGTATGCATGCCTGCGGACATGATATGCATGCCACCATGCTTCTGGGGGCGGCGAAGCTTCTGAAAAAATATCAGAAGAGAATACCGGGCCGGGTGAAACTGGTGTTCCAGCCGGATGAGGAAGGATTTACCGGAGCAAAATCCATGCTGAAAGCGGGAGTGCTTGAGAATCCTTCGGTTGATGCGGGCATGGCGCTTCATGTAAACTCAGGGATCCCATCCGGTATGATATTGTGCGGCCTGGGAACCTGTATGGCAGGCTGTACCCTGTTCCGGATCCGTGTGAAAGGAACCGGATGCCACGGGGCCATGCCTGAGACAGGAGTGGATCCCATCAATATAGCTGTTCACATTCATCTGGCGCTGCAGGAGATCCTGGCACGGGAAGTAGGGCCGAAAAATCCGACTACGCTGACCATCGGCAAGTTTGTGGGGGGAAAGGCTCCCAATATCATTCCGGAAGAAGTGATCATGGAGGGAACCATCCGGACCATGGATGTGAAACTGGCAGAACAGATTTACAGAAGAATTACGGAAATTTCCGAAAAAACAGCGGAGCTTTTCCGGGGACAGGCAGAAGTGACCGAACTGGCATCTGCACCGCCTCTGATCAATGACAAAGAGATGACCATAGAAATGGCAGGGTACGCAAAAGAGATATGCGGTCAGGATAAAGTAGTTCTGCTTGAACAGGGAGGAATGGGCTCCGAAGATTTTGCATCTTATACCTATGAGATCCCCTGCAGCTATCTGCTTCTTGGAGCCGGGGCAGCATCTGAAAACGAATTATATGGAAAACCCATGCACAACGATCATGTGGTGTTCAATGAAGATGTCCTGTCAGTGGGCAGTGCGCTCCTTGTACACGGGGCTATGAAATGGCTTGAAAATCATCAGGAATAGAGCGAGAAAAACCCCGGTTCTGCAATGAAAACCGGGGTCAAAGGGGAGGATAAGTATTAAAATTTATCTTTTGTATGTCCTTAGTATGAACACTTTTGCGAAAGATATACACTTCCCGGAAAAATCTTTTGAAAAATACCGGAAAATGATGTATACTATAGCTGTTTGCACAGGATAACCGTGCAGACGGCGAATTTTGAAATAAAGGATGGAAAGAAAATGAGTTTATTACAGGACTGGAGAGACATGGCGTACTCTCAGCAGGCAGACAAGCAGCAGCTTCAGAAATTCTGGTCAGATTATTTTATGCTGGAAAGAGGAATTTATGAAAAACTTCTGGCAAATCCGGATGAGGCAGTAAAGGGAACTGTAAAGGAGCTGGCAGAGAAATATGAGATTCCGGTTATGACCATGGTCGGATTTCTGGACGGCATCGATGACAGCCTGAAGGTAAAGAATAACATCGAAGAGATGACAGAAGATACCGTAGTGAGCCTGGAGTTTGATAAAGAACTGCTCTACAAAAACATGGTGGATGCAAAGGCAGACTGGCTGTACGGGCTTCCTGCATGGAAGGAGATCTTCCCGGAAGAAAAGTTAAAAGAGCTCTATAAAGAAGCAAAGAAGATGAATACGATCGTGAAGGGACCGAAGATCGGAAGAAACGATCCCTGTCCCTGCGGAAGCGGCAAAAAGTACAAGAAGTGCTGCGGAAGATAAACATGCCATGGGTATTGATCGGAATAGGGGCAGCCTGTCTGCTGTATTTCTGTATGCTGATGATCAGGCGTGTGGATTTTGGTGTGATCTGGCTGCCCATCAGCGGACTGTTTCTGGCAGCAGGCGGATACTGGGAGTACAGGATCCTGCATCCTGACGGGTTTCGGGTTCCCGGAATTCTTCTGATGGGATCAGAAATTGTCCTGGCTGTTGTGCTGGCTCTGTTCCTTGTGATAGAAGGCAGGATCGTTGCGGCGATGTGTCAGAAGCCGGAGGCAGGACTTGACTATGTGATCGTTCTGGGAGCCCAGGTGAAGGGAAAAGAGCCAAGCAAGGCTCTGAGACTTCGGCTTAAGAGGGCAGAGATCTATCTGAAAGAAAATCCGGATACCAGAGCGGTATTGTCAGGCGGCCAGGGGGACGGTGAAGAAATCACGGAAGCAGAGTGCATGTACCGTTATCTTTTAGAGGCCGGAATCGAAAAAGAGCGGCTTCTGCCGGAGAAGCGATCTACCACTACTATGGAGAATCTGAAATTCAGTGCACAGGTGATTACGGAAGATGGAAAGACAGATGCTTTCCGGAGAAAGATCGGAATTTTATCCAACAACTTTCATGTGTACCGGGCCATGCGGCTGGGAATACATATGGGATATGAGAGCATTTGCCCGATTGCAGCAGGCTCGGACTGGCAGCTTCAGATCCATTATCTGGTAAGAGAGTTTTTTGCTTTATTAAAAGAAAAAATCAGCGGGAATATCTAAAAGACATTCCCGCTGTTTTTTGTGCACTTTTCGGTGAAAATTCAGTGATTTGTTTTTGATTACTCCAGGGTCTTTGGATCATTTTCCACTTCGATACCGGTGATCACATTGTCCTCTTTATCCACAACGATCTGGATAGTGGAGCGGGCAGCTTCTTTGATCAGATTATAATATGTAAAGCTGTCACTGTCTTCCACATCCTGTTCCATAGTGATGGTCTCAAGAGCGGCGGTCAGTTCGTCTACGGTCATATCCATGGAAATGCCGCCGGGAAGAGTTAAGGAAAGTTCCGGTCCGTAAACACTTGCTTTTACGGAAGTAACAAAACAGTTGTCGATCACAACAGCATCGTCACTGTAGTTTCTGGCGATGGCTTTTAACTCCTGATTGTCTTTGAGCATGCATACCCAGCCAAAGCTTTTTCCGGGAATGATGGAATCCGAAGAATCACGTTTGATGGTCCAGCCGTTTTCTGCGAAAACAGATACCGGAGCAGGCAGCTGATACAGGTCGCCTGCATAGTCTACCACAAATGCACTCGGGTCATCGCCCAGTTCTGTGGGAGCTTCGTATGCAAGAACTTCCGCAGTGGGTTCATCGCTTACTTCTGCAGCGGCGGAAGCGTTGGCATCTTCATCAGCTATAAAATTCTGAACATCCACTTCATTCAATACACCGGTCTCGGTGCTGACATACAGTTCCCAGGCCTGATAATAGTCATATTCATATTCCAGCTTGGTGTAGAGATCCCCTTCGTAAGTATCGCTGGCAGGGCCGTATGCTGCGGTGATATCTTCCAGAGTAGAGACGCCGTAGGCAATACCGCCCGGCAGCTCCATGGTAGTCTCCGGAGCATCCTTATACTGCCATTCATCCATGGAAATTCCGCCGATGGTACATTCAGAGAGCGGCATCGTATTGATTCCCAGATTGATCACGCTGGCGTAGACCTCCAGACTGCCTTTGGAAAAGCGCTCAGACGAAGAGTAGGAATTCGGTTGGATCTCCATGGCATCATCATCCTTGTAGGTCCAGCCTTTTGCAGTGAATTCTTTATAAGACATCGGGAACTGATACAGTTCACCATCCAGCATCAGCTGAAAACTGTACAGATCATCGGATAAAGCACTGTCTTCTGATACAGCCGTTTCCTGGGAAACAGCCTCTGTGGTCTCCTCTGCGCATACACTCATCTGGCAGACGGAGAGGATCATCGCCGAAGCGATCATGCCGGCACATACTTTTTTGTAGTTCATAAAACATCCTCCTTAAACGTTTTCTATAGTTTGCGAACAAGCCCCTTTATAATAAAACATATCATACAGGCCTGGAAAGAACAATCATTTTTTTAGTTGTTTAAGAAAATAATTTATAATTTTTTAAGAGACATGACAGCCGGATGGGTGTACAATATGACAAAAAAAGAAAAAATGGAGGAAATGCAGATGCATGAGGTAAAAAATCCGAAAAAACCATTGCTGTTTTATTACGGACTTGTATTGCTGATCCTGTTTCTGTTTAATGCTCTGGCGATTCCTTATATTGAGGAAAAGAGTATCAAAGAAGTTGATTATGGTACGTTTATGACCATGACAGAGAATAAGGAGATCGGGCAGGTACAGGTACAGGATAATCAGATCGTGTTTACCGATAAAGAAAATGAAACAATTTATAAAACCGGAGTGATGAACGATCCGGATCTGGTGAATAGGCTCCATAAATCAGGTGCGGAATTTACCAGCGAGATCATAGAGGAGATGTCTCCTTTTATGGCAATATTTCTGAACTGGATCCTGCCGCTTCTGATTTTTACCGTCATCGGCCAGATCATGATGAAAAGAGTGATGGACAAGGCCGGCGGAGGCAAGTCTTCCATGATGTTCGGTATGGGAAAAAGCAACGCAAAGGTTTATGTGAAATCTTCAGAAGGAATCCGGTTTGCAGATGTAGCGGGGGAGGATGAGGCAAAGGAAAATCTTACAGAGATCGTGGATTATCTCCATAATCCGGGAAAATATAAGGAAATCGGTGCATCTATGCCAAAGGGCATTCTTCTGGTGGGCCCTCCGGGAACCGGAAAGACCATGCTGGCAAAAGCCGTGGCCGGGGAGGCAAATGTGCCGTTTTTCTCCATGTCCGGCTCGGAATTTGTAGAGATGTTCGTGGGAATGGGAGCATCCAAGGTGCGTGACCTGTTCAAACAGGCGAAGGAAAAGGCTCCCTGTATCGTATTTATTGATGAAATCGATGCGATCGGCAAAAAGCGTGACGGGCAGATGGGTGGAAATGACGAGCGGGAGCAGACGCTGAATCAGCTTCTCACAGAAATGGACGGATTTGAAGGAAATACAGGAGTCATTATTCTGGCGGCAACCAACCGTCCGGAATCCCTGGATCCGGCGCTGACCAGGCCGGGCAGGTTTGACCGCAGGGTTCCTGTGGAACTGCCGGACCTGAAGGGACGGGAAGAGATCCTGAAGGTACATGCGAAGAAGATCAGGATTGCCGATGACGTGGATTATAACAAGATTGCCCGCATGGCATCCGGCGCATCGGGAGCAGAGCTTGCAAACATTGTAAATGAGGCAGCTCTTCGTGCAGTGAGGGACAAACGGACTTATGCCACTCAGGCAGATATGGAGGAAAGCATTGAGACGGTGATTGCCGGATATCAGAAAAAGAATGCCATTCTGACGAATAAAGAGAAACTGGTGGTGTCCTATCATGAAATCGGGCATGCACTGGTGGCAGCAAAGCAGACGAATTCCGCACCGGTACAGAAGATCACGATCATTCCAAGAACTTCCGGAGCACTTGGTTATACCATGCAGGTAGAAGATGGAAATCATTATCTGATGACCAAAGAAGAGATCGAGAACAAGATTGCAACCTTCACCGGAGGACGTGCGGCAGAGGAAGTGATCTTTGGTTCGGTTACCACGGGAGCTTCCAACGATATTGAACAGGCGACCAGGCTGGCAAGAGCCATGATCACCCGTTACGGAATGAGCGAAGATTTCGATATGGTTGCGTTGGAAACGGTCAATAACCAGTATCTGGGCGGGGATACGTCCCTTGCATGTTCGGCGGAAACACAGGCAGAAATCGACCGGAAGGTGGTAGAACTGGTAAGAAGCCAGCATGAAAAAGCGAAGACGATTCTTCGGGAAAACCGGGCAAAGCTGGATGAACTGGCAAAATTCCTGTATGAAAGGGAGACCATTACAGGGGATGAATTCATGTCTATCCTGAATCATCAGGATGAAATTGGGAGTTGACAAATCCTTAAAAAATGATATAGTTTCAAGTAGTGAATAAATGAAAGCGCAGATGAGAAGAGTAGGATGCGGGAATGTCTCAGAGAGGAGCACAGATGGGTGGAAGTGGTCCGGCAGGAAGCATTTGAAGACCAGCTCGGAGCGGCCCTAATCCGGCCCGGTGATTCCGTTATCATCAGAATAAAGTGGTTTTGCAGCATGAGATTCATGCAGAGAAAACAAGCAGGGTGGAACCGCGAGTAATGAATATTACCCGTCCATGCAGTCGGTAAACGATTGCGTGGGCGGGTTTTTGTTCTGTGTATATGAGATAATGGTCCGGTGGACCATTTAGGAGTGGCACAGGAAAGGGTTATACAGAAAGGGGGCGATGGCCTGTGAAGGATATCATAAAAAAATTCTGGTACAGTGACTGGACGTTGACTGAAAAATGTCTTCTGGCAGCAGATCTGCTGCTGGCAGGGGTCCTGATAGGCTGGATGACATCTCCGTTTAAGGGAGGGTTTTTCAGCAACAATACCTGGGACATTAAGGGTGGAAACCAGGAAGAAAAGAATATAGAAGAAGAGGAGATTTAGAGAAGATGATCATTACATTAAAAGACGGATCAAAGAAAGAGTATGCAGAGAGTAAATCTGTATATGAGATTGCACAGGACATCAGCGAGGGATTGGCCCGTGCAGCCTGTGCAGGCGAAGTAAACGGTGAGGTTGTGGATCTTCGGACGATGGTAGACAGTGACTGTGAACTGAATATTCTGACAGCAGCTGACGAAAAGGGACTGGCAGCCCTTCGGCATACCACTTCCCATGTAATGGCTGAGGCAGTCAAAAGACTGTTCCCGGAGGCAAAGCTGGCCATCGGACCATCTATCGATACAGGATTTTATTATGATTTTGATCATGAACCGTTTTCCAGAGAGGATCTGGACAATATTGAAAAAGAAATGAAGAAGATCATCAAAGAGGGTGCAAAGCTGGAGAAATTTACCCTTCCCAGAGAAGAAGCCATCAAATTCATGGAGGAAAAGGGAGAACCCTATAAGGTAGAGTTGATACGTGATCTTCCGGAGGATGCAGAGATCTCCTTCTACAGACAGGGTGAATTCGTAGATCTCTGTGCAGGTCCTCATCTGATGAGCACCAAAGGAATTAAGGCATATAAGCTGACTGCTTCTTCCGGCGCTTACTGGAGAGGAAATGAGAAGAATAAAATGCTTGCCCGTATTTACGGAACCGCTTACTCAAAGAAAGAAGAACTGGCTGCTCATCTGGAGCAGATGGAAGAGGCAAAACGCCGTGACCACAACAAGCTGGGACGTGAGATGGAGCTGTTCACTACCGTGGATGTCATCGGTCAGGGTCTGCCCCTGCTGATGCCAAAGGGTGTGATCATCATCAAGGAGCTTCAGAGATGGATCGAGGATCTGGAGGATAATGAGTGGGGATATGTACGCACCAAGACTCCGCTGATGGCAAAGAGTGATCTTTATAAGATCTCCGGACACTGGGATCACTACAAAGACGGTATGTTTGTGCTGGGTGATGAGGAAAAAGACAAAGAAGTATTTGCCCTTCGTCCTATGACCTGTCCGTTCCAGTATTATGTATATAAGGCAACCCAGCACTCCTATCGTGATCTGCCCATCCGTTACGGCGAGACTTCTACGCTGTTTCGAAATGAAGATTCCGGAGAAATGCATGGCCTGACCCGTGTACGTCAGTTTACCATTTCCGAAGGTCATCTGGTCGTAAGACCGGATCAGATGGTGGAAGAGTTCAAGGGATGTCTTGCTCTTGCAAAGCATTGCCTGGAAACTCTGGGAGTGGAAGGAGATGTAACCTACCACCTGTCTAAATGGGATCCGAACAACCGTGAAAAATATATCGGGGAACCGGAAGTATGGGAAGAGACCGAAGGTCATATCCGTCAGATCCTTCAGGAGCTGAACGTGAAGTTTGTGGAGGATGTGGGTGAAGCAGCATTCTACGGGCCGAAGGTAGATATCAATGCCAAGAATGTATACGGCAAGGAAGATACCATGATCACTGTTCAGTGGGATGCCCTGCTGGCAGAGCAGTTTGATATGTATTATGTGGATGAAAACGGCAATAAAGTCCGTCCGTATATTATTCACAGAACATCCATGGGATGCTATGAGAGAACCCTGGCATGGCTGATCGAAAAATATGCCGGATTGTTCCCTACCTGGCTGTGCCCGGAACAGGTTCGTGTCCTGCCAATCTCCGAAAAGTATCAGGATTATGCGGAAAAAGTAAATGCGCAGCTTAAGGCAAACGGAATCCGCTCCAGCGTGGACAGCCGTTCTGAAAAGATCGGTTATAAGATCCGTGAGAGCCGTCTGGCCCGTGTTCCCTATATGCTGGTGGTAGGAGCAAAAGAAGAGGAAGATCAGGTGGTATCTGTAAGAAGCCGTTATCTGGGAGATGAGGGCCAGAAGCCGCTGGATACCTTCATTGATGCGATCTGCAAAGAGATCCGTACCAAAGAGATTCGTAAAATTGAAGTGGAAGAAAAATAAAGGAAGCAAAGTATAAAAAAAGAAAAATGACAGATACTATCTCCGAAAACAGAAAAAGGAGGTAGTATCATGCCATTATTAGTTTGTTCTGCGCAGCATTGTGTGTACAATACCGGAATGTACTGCGGAAAAGGAGACATCCTGGTGGAGGGAGATCATGCCCAAAAAGCATGCGAGACCTGCTGCTCCAGTTTTAAGGAGCGAGGAACAGAGAGTGTCAAAAGTTCTGTCGGGACCCCGTCTCAGACGATCAAGGTGGACTGTACGGCCTGTGATTGTCAGTATAATGAAGAAAAAGAATGTACAGCCGAACGGATCGATATTTCAGGAGCATCCGCCTGCAGATGTGAACAGACAGAATGCAGTACCTTTGAAAAAGATTAGTTAAAAATCATTGTTGACAGTTGCACTCATCTGTGCTATCATACTTGGGTATGAAAACAAAGCAGAGTATCCACTCTCACCGTAGCACAGATGGGTGACTATCGGTTAATAAGATACATACATGATTATGAGTGTATTTTTGTGCGTGGATAGCTTGCTGTCCACGTTTTTTATCGTATTGCGAGAAGGATTCTGATTTATTTCAATATGGAGGTGCACTACAATTAGCGAATTAATGATTAATGAGCAGATCAGAGACAGAGAAGTGCGTCTGATCGGGGAACATGGAGAGCAGTTGGGTATTATGTCCGCAAAGGATGCCATGAAGCTGGCAAGAGAAGCGGAGCTTGATCTGGTAAAGGTTGCTCCGGCAGCAAAACCGCCGGTTTGTAAGATTATTGACTACGGCAAATACCGTTATGAAATGGCAAGAAAAGAAAAGGAAGCCAAAAAGAAACAGAAGACCATCGAGGTGAAAGAGGTGCGTCTCTCACCCAATATTGATGTAAATGATCTCAATACCAAGGTTGCATCTGCAAGAAAGTTCCTCTCCAAGGGAAATAAAGTTAAAGTGACCCTTCGCTTCCGCGGAAGAGAAATGGCTCATATGCAGAGCAGTAAGCATATTCTGGATGATTTTGCCAAAGAACTGGAGGATGTAGCTGTCATTGATAAGGCACCGAAGGTAGAAGGCAGAAGCATGACTATGTTTTTAACTGAAAAACGTTAGTTTATCAGGTTAAATAAAAGATTCTAAATTAAGGAGGAAAATATAAAATGCCAAAAATTAAGACAAGCAGAGCAGCTGCAAAACGTTTCAAAAAGACAGGTACAGGTAAACTGAAAAGAAATAAAGCATACAAGAGCCATATCTTAACAAAGAAGACCACTAAGAGAAAGAGAAATCTTAGAAAGGCTACAATGACTGATGCTACAAACTTCAAGAACATGAAGAAGATTTTACCGTATTTATAAGAAGCAGAAGGAGGATTTTAAGACATGGCAAGAGTAAAAGGCGGCATGAACGCTAAGAAAAAACATAATAGAGTATTAAAGCTGGCAAAAGGTTACAGAGGAGCACGTTCCAAACAGTATAAGATTGCAAAACAGTCTGTAATGCGTGCACTGGCCAGCTCTTATGCAGGCAGAAAAGAAAAGAAGCGTCAGTTCAGACAGCTTTGGATCGCTCGTATCAATGCTGCTGCAAGAATCAACGGTTTATCCTACAGCAAATTTATGTATGGCTTAAAACTTGCAGGCGTAGAACTGAACAGAAAAGTTCTGGCTGATATGGCAGTAAATGATGCAGAAGGATTTGCAACACTGGCAGAACTTGCAAAGAGCAAACTGGCATAAGTGACTGCTGCAGGGCAGATAAAATAAAACTGATTCCCCGGGAAATCCCCGGGGTTTTTTCATGACATAGGAAATTGCGGTGCATTTGTTGTGAGGATAAGGGAATGGAAATCAGGAACATAACCGTAAAAAGTTCGGTGGAAGAGGGAATGCAGCAGGGAAATCTGGAAGTGTTCGTACAGGCGGCGGAAAAAAAAGAGAAAGATCATCCCGTGTTTTTATGGGCTCAGCTTGCAGATGAAGAAGGGCTGGAGGCAGATCGGATCTTTCCGATAGAGTTGGAGGAGGAGAATTCCTTTTGTATGGAGGTAAACCCGGTCAGACTCTGGAATATGGAACAGCCGCAGATGTATGACCTGATTCTGGAACTGCGGGATGAAAATAATCGGCTTCTGGGGACGTCTGTAAAAAAAACCGCATTTTTTCTTCTTTCCGGAGAGGAAGACAAACTTTGCCTGAACGGAAAGAAGATCACAGTTTATCCCGATCCGGAAAGCGGCAGAGTGGAAGAACTGCTGCAAAAGAATGGAACGGAAGAGAAAATAAAAGAACAGCTGCGGCGGATCAGATGCGCCGGAAGAAATGCTCTTGTGCTTCCGAAAATGTACTGGGAAGAGACGGTTGTTCAGTGGTGTCTGGAATATGGAATACTTCTCGTGGAGAAAGCACAGGAGTCTTTGGTCAGACCGGATTTTGCGATCCAGGTGGTGGAGGATGGAGCACTGATTGAAAACCATTCGGTTTTTGCTGACCTGAAGGAATATGATCTTTACTGTGAAATCGAACAGGAGGGAACGGTGATCCAGAAGAGTGTTGTCAGAGCAGAGGCGGCTCCCGGCAGCACCCGGTATCTGGAACTGCCTTTTGTCAGGCCGTCAAAACCGGGAGTCTATTGTTACCGGGTATCTGTCTGCCTGAGAAAAGATCAGCCATGGGCCGGGAAAGGATCTGCGGTGGCCATAGGGGAAGCTATCATCACGAATCTGTGGATGGGATAAGACCCTTTCGGTCAGACAGTTCCTCCCGGAACAAATTTGCATATCAACTATGTTATGGTAAAAGAAAAACGGAGGAGCGGATATGAAACGAAAAGCAGTGCTATGGTTGGGGTGTATCTGTCTGAGCCTGCTGTTCTCCGGCTGCAGTGGATCTGAGGCGCCGGCAAACAAAAAGACGACGGAAAAAATCTCAGAAAAGGTTACGGAAAAAGAGACAGAAAAAGAAACGAAAAAAGAGACGGAAGCTGTGTCGGAGAATGCAACAGACAAAAAAAACGCAGTGGGACTGGGAAATCTGACATCCTCCGGAAGTACTTCGGGGAAAGCCGCTTCGGGACAGACGCAGCAGACTCAGACGGAAGCAGTGGTGCAGACGGAGCCGTCTCAGATGGAAGCTGTCGCACAGGTACAGGAACTTCAGACAGAACAGTGGGAGGTGGAAATTTCCCCCAGGGTATATGAGGAAGAATATATGCAGTGCCCTTATTGTGCCCACTGGTTCAGTACCCTGCCGGATGGAGATCTGTGGAATCCTTATGACCGCCATATGATGGAAGAACGGGACAAAGATGCCAGCCAGGGAATGACAGAGGAGGAACTGGTACAGTGTGAAAACTGCGGAAACTGGTATCCTGCCGGAAATGTATTTCGAAATCACATCTGCGAAGGGGTACAGTAAGAAAAAACAGTCAGAAAAACAGTCAGAGCTGTCCGGTCTCTGGCTGTTTTTATGCAGAACTTCTTACACTTTTCCGTAAGCGATCCCGGGTCTTCTTTTCTGAAGATCCAGATACAGAGCCTCCGCTTCCCGGGGAGTTCCCTCTCCGATCAGAAGCTCCAGTTCAGAGCCGTCTTCAGAGACCAGAACCAGTTTCTGAATGTCAAAGTTTACATTTCCGCAGCACATTTTTGTATCTACGCCTTCAATTCTGCGAAATGCCCGGGTCACTTCATCTAATCCGGCTGCATTCCATCTCAGGCCTTTTTTCCAGAAAATGAACTGCTTTCCCAGTTTCACTTTCCCGTAGGGAGAGGCATTTTTAAAATCCATATCGGTTTGCGTGTTTTCCTGTTTGCGATAAATAAACGTGTTTATCATAGTTACGGTTCTCCTTTGGAAAGTTGTTTATAAGAGGGTAAAATCTGATCTGGTGCAGGTGAGAATCCCCTCTTTTTTCAGTTTGCCGATCTCGGCGGACATGGCACTGCGCTCCACTTCCAGATAATCTGCCAGTTCCTGCCGGTTGAAGGGTATGGTGAAAGAGCGGCTGTGGTTCTGTTCTGCCTGGATATTCAGATAGGCCAGTAGTTTTTCCCGTGTGGTCCGCCTGGAGGTGATCTCAATTTTTTGCTGGAAGGCAAGATTCTTTGAAGCAATGATCTTCAGCAGATTCAAGATGATTTGCTGGTGAAAGCTGCAGCTGCGGGAACAGGTGGCGGAGATGCGTCTGCAGTTGAGAAACAGGATCGTGCTGCACTCAGGTGCGATGACGCTTACGGGGAGTGTCGGAAGATCTGCGCAGGCAAAAGCCTCGCCGAACAGCTGGAATTTTTCCATTCTGCCCAGAATCGTCCGATTTCCTTCGAAATCTTCTTTTATGATCTGCACAGAACCTGACAGAACGATCCCCAGGTCTTCTGCCGGCTGACCTTCATGAAACACAAAACTGTCTTTGGGATAATTGACGATTCTGGAGTCCAGACAGTTCAGCGTGGTCAGGATCTCTTTTTCTTCCATATTATGAAACAGACTGCATTTTTCTAATTGGGAAAAATAATTCTCCATGGGATTCCTTTTTGTTGGAATTACAACATACTTTTTGCTGTCAGTATAATAAAATGTGCCTGTGAAGTCAAGGAGGCCGGGAGGCTTACTTAGAATAAAATTTATCAGTGATGGAGGAAAAATATGACAGACAGAAAAATGTTTTGTTTTCAGTGTGAGCAGACCGCAGGATGCAGCGGATGCACCGGAAAAGCCGGCGTGTGCGGAAAGACGGCAGATACGGCAAGAGTGCAGGATGAACTGACGGGAGCGCTGATCGGCCTGGCAGGAGCTCTGGAACAGAGAGAAGAATGCATGACGAAGCGAGCTCATCTGCTGACGGTAAAAAGCCTGTTTGCCACACTTACCAATGTAAATTTTGATAACGATTCCCTCAGGGAACTGACAGAGCAGGTACACCGTCTGACAGAAGAAGCGGGCGGCGGTAAGGATTATGATATGAATCGGCTCTGGAATGAAGAGGAGGATATCCGTTCTATAAAATCTCTGATCCTGTTCGGCATTCGGGGTGTGGCAGCCTATGCCTATCACGGAGAGGTCCTTGGATATCGGGATGAAACGGTATACCGGTTCTTCTACAAGGCTCTGAATGCTTTGGGATCTGAAGGCAGTATGGAAGAGCTTTTGCCGGTCGTTTTGGAGACAGGGGAAGTAAATTTAAAATGTATGGAGCTTCTGGACCGTGCAAATACGGAGACTTTCGGAACTCCGGTACCCACAGAAGTGTCTCTGACGGTAGAAAAAGGTCCGTTTATTGTGATCTCAGGGCATGATCTCTATGATCTGAAACTGCTGTTGGAGCAGACGGAAGGAAAAGGGATTCACATTTATACCCATGGGGAGATGCTTCCGGGACATGCCTATCCCCAGCTGAAAAAATATAAACATCTGAAGGGACATTTTGGTACGGCCTGGCAGAATCAACAGAAAGAATTTGCAGGTATTCCTGCCCCCATTCTATTTACCACGAATTGCCTGATGCCTCCGAAAGACAGTTATGCAGACCGGGTATTTACCACAGAAGTGGTAGCCTATCCTCAGATGAGACATATCGGGGAGGACAGAGATTTTACGCCGGTCATTGAAAAAGCACTGGAACTTGGCGGATATGCCCGGGAGGAGAAGAGAACCGGTATCAATGGCGGAGAAAAGCTGTTGACCGGATTTGGACACGGAACTGTTCTGTCAGTGGCAGACAAGGTCGTGGAAGCAGTGAAGAATGGGGATATCAAGCGTTTCTACCTGATCGGCGGATGTGACGGAGCAAGGAGCGGGCGCAATTATTATACAGAACTGGTAAGGAATACCCCTGCTGACAGCATGGTGCTGACTCTTGCCTGCGGAAAATTCCGGTTTAATGACCTTGATCTTGGAACCATTGGCGGCCTGCCCAGACTGATGGATATGGGGCAGTGCAACGATGCCTACAGCGCTATAAAAGTGGCAGTGGCTCTTTCGGAAGCCTTCGGCTGTTCTGTGAATGAACTGCCTCTGACCATCATTCTGTCCTGGTATGAGCAGAAGGCGGTCAGTATCCTGCTGACACTTTTGCATCTTGGAATCACCAATATCAAGCTTGGACCGACACTTCCGGCGTTTGTGTCCCCAAATGTGCTGAAGTTCCTGGTGGATCAGTTTGAAATCGCACCGGTCTCCACAGTGGAAGAAGATCTGAGATAAATTGAGAATTGTGCACCCGGTTATTTTGTGTTACACTGGAGAAAACTTTTTACGAGAAATCAGGAGGACATGATATGCCTGTATTTGACTTTAAAAATTCTCCGGAGAACGCAAAAGTTCCCGAGTGCACTTATACTGTCTTTCGAACCAATGAATCGGAGATGTCACCCGAACATCCGATCCTGGTGCTTGACAACAGCGGAAAAAGCCTGAAGCATCATTCCTGCGGAATGTTTTTGAATCCGGCAAAGCAGACGGCCTTTGAGTTTAAGGAAGAGGGCGGGACAGTCATTGCGGATATTCTGAAAATAGATGCCAGATTCATCAGTCTTTTAAAATGGCTGGGGGAAAATCATATCAATGTGCTGCTTTCCGGAGCAGACCGGGAGGACGGTTATGCGGTGTATAAGATCCGTGAAACAGCTCTGGGCGGAAGCAGCAAGCTTTCGGCAGAGGATGGGTTCCTTCAGTTCATGATCGAGCGTCTTCTTGCCAGCGACGCGCCGACAGAGGAGATCGAGGATGAGGATCGGGAGGAAGAAGGGGACAGCATGAAGCTGACCAGCATTCAGAGTATTACCGATTTTATCAACTGTGCCGGAAGAACGCTCCCGGATAATATCCGGCTCTGGGCCAGAAGAAATCTGGCGGTTGCCCGTTCCCATGAGGTATCTCCGGAGGAACGTCGTCACGCTCAGAGAGCCCTTTCTATTATGATGAATGTTCAGTGGAAGAGTAATTATTTTGAGACCATTGATGTGCAGGAGGCGCGCCGGATCCTGGATGAAGAGCTTTACGGAATGGAGCGGGTGAAGCAGAGAATCATGGAAACGATCATTCAGATCAACAGGACTCATACGCTGCCGGCTTATGGACTGCTGCTGATCGGACCGGCAGGGACAGGAAAGTCTCAGATTGCCTATGCGGTTGCCCGGATCCTGAAGCTTCCCTGGACGACACTGGATATGAGTTCTATCAATGATCCGGAACAGCTGACAGGAAGCTCCCGAATCTATGCCAATGCAAAACCGGGAATCATTATGGAAGCATTTTCCATGGCAGGAGAGTCCAATCTGGTTTTTATCATCAATGAGCTGGATAAGGCTGCATCGGGTAAGGGAAATGGAAATCCGGCGGACGTACTGCTGACGCTGCTGGACAATCTGGGATTTACCGACAACTATATGGAATGTATGATCCCTACCGTGGGCGTGTATCCCATTGCCACTGCCAATGACCGGGATCAGATCAGTGCTCCGCTGATGTCCCGGTTTGCGGTGATCGAGATTCCCGATTATACTCCGGAAGAAAAGAAGATCATCTTTTCGGAATATGTCCTTCCCAAGGTTATGAAGAGGATCGGAATGAGAAGGGAAGAGTGTATCCTGACAGAAGACGGGCTGGAAGCGGTAGTGGAGATCTATCGAAATACCAGCGGAATCCGTGATCTGGAACAGGCCGCAGAGCATATTGCAGCCAATGCTTTATATCAGATCGAGGTAAACGGAGTGAAATCCGTCATTTTTGACGGGGAAATGGTAAAGGCACTGCTCCCGTAAATCTGCTGCATCGGATCTTTCGAATTGAAAAAATGGGTGCGATTGTGTATACTGAAAATAACAAAAATTATCGTGAAATATCAGAAAACAGGGAGGAACAGATTATGAACAGAATTATTACCCTCAGCCGTGAATATGGAGCAGGAGGACATTCCATCGGAACTAAGGTTGCGGAAAAACTGGGGATTCCTTTTTATGACAGAGATATTGTCCGTGCAACAGCAAAGGAAAGCGGCCTGGAAGTAGAACAGATCGAAAAAGAAGAAGAAGATACCACAACAAATCTGTTAAAGAGTATCTGTGCGATTCCGGGATCTTATTATTATGACTCCCAGGATGCAATCCATGAGATACAGAGAGCCATTATCATCAATTTGGCCAAGAAGGGTCCCTGTGTGATTCTGGGACGCTGTGCAGATGTCATTCTGAGGGAAGCAGGGATCGAATCGCTGAACGTATTTGTTCATGCGGATGATGTGCATCGGGCAGTGCGGGTCAGTGAGATCACCGGAAGCAGGAATGCCACAGAGATACAGAAGATGATCAGTAAAAGGGACAACAGTCGTCACAGCTATTATCACCAGCATACTTCTCAGAAATGGGGAGACAGCAGAAATTATCATCTGACGCTGGACAGCGGAGCTCTGGGATATGATCTGTGCGTGAAACTGATCGTAGAAGCGGCTCAGGCTGAATAAATTTGACGATGAAAAACAAAGCATATTACCATCTCCCCGGCTTATTTGAATTTTATGAATTCTACCGCATATTTCTGCCTCTCTTTCGTGAACACCGGGAATACTTTTACGACTGGTGTGAGATAGGCTCGATCTATGGGGCTCCGGCAGACTGTATCTGGGGAGGAGGCCGTGTGGGAGATGGGGACTGCGATCCGGGGGAGGTGCTGTCTCTTATGAGGGAATATGGGATCTCTGCCAGGCTGACATTCAGCAATTCCCTTCTTCGCAAGGAGCATCTTTCGGACAGAAAATGCAATGACCTTTGTGCTCTGTTTGCAGAAAGCAAAGGAGTCGATCATGGTGTCATCGTCCATTCAGATCTGCTGCTGGATTATCTGAAAGTAAATCATTCGGGGCTTTATTATGTATCCTCCACGACTAAGGTGCTGACGGAATTTCAAGAATTCCTGGAGGAAGTAAAGCGGGAAGATTTTCGCTATGTGGTACCGGATTTTCGCCTGAATAAGGCATTTGACAAATTGGATACATTGTCCGGAAAGCAGAAAGAGAAAGTGGAGTTTCTGTGCAACGAATGCTGCTGGTTTGGATGCAGGGACAGAAAACGATGTTATGAGGCGGTCAGCCGCAAAAACCTTGGAGAAAAGGGTCCGGAACACCAATGTACTGCGCCTGAAGCAGATCAGGGATATCGTTTTTCCAAAGCCATGACAAATCCGGGATTTATCGGCATCGATGATATTCAAAATGTCTACCTGACCATGGGATTTTCCAATTTTAAGATTGAAGGACGGGGACTTGGAAGTGCGCTGCTTCTGGAGTTTCTGCTCTACTATATGACCAGGCCCAGGTATCAGCTGCATGTCAGAGAAGAGATCTATCTGGACAACATGCTGGATCTTTTTTGAATTTAATCATTGACTTTTTGCAGAATAGAGAGTACATTATCTGTTGAGTCAGCTGTCTTGTCACCTGAATTGTCAAGTGGAGGTCGAACTGACCGGAAGTGAGTGCGAAAAGCACATAAAGGAAAAGGAGAAAAATATGGGAAAGATTTTTAAAACCAAATTTACTACCGCTACCATGGTTTTGATCCCGGTATGTATTGGAATCAATTATTTGGGCAAATTATTTGCATCACTCTTAAAGCTGCCGCTCTGGCTGGATTGTATCGGAACCTGCATCGGTGCCTGTCTCGGCGGTCCGGTGATCGGAGGAATCTGCGGAGCAGCAAACAATCTGATCTTTGGCTTGACAACAGGCGATAATATTACGCTGATCTATGCACTTACCAGTCTTGGCATTGGTCTGGCAGTGGGTATTCTTGCAAGAATGGGATTTATGTCCTCATTTTTGAAGTCTTTTGTCTGCGCAGTCGGAGGCGGTATGGCAGCAGTATTGATCTCCACACCTCTCAATATCATGTTCTGGGGCGGAACCACCGGAAATGTGTGGGGAGATGCATTGTTTGCAGCAACACAGGCATCCGGAATGTCTGTTGCACTTGGCTCATTTCTGGATGAAATAGTCGTAGACGTACCGGATAAAATCCTGACCATCATTATAGTTTACCTTATTTTAAAAGGACTTCCAAAAAAAGTATCTGCGTTATATGACGAAAATGCCCAGATAGAAAGATTAGATTAATGAAAAGTATCAGTTTATATGTCGATCAGGGGTCATGGTTAAATAAGATGCACCCTTATACAAAATTATTATACATATTGACAGCAATTGTGATTCCATTGATTGGGGGAGAGTTTGTGCTTTTCCCCATCATGATTGCATGCAGCTTATTTTTGCTTGCAAGCGGAGGAATATTAAAGAGAGCTTTGCCCTTAGTGGCATTCTCTTTTACACTGATTGTTGTCATTTTTTTGATTCAGGGACTTTTTAATCACAGTAATGAAACGGTTCTGATCTCCATTGGAGTGATCACTTTTTATAAAGAGGGAGTACTTTTTGCGGCGAAAATCGGCTGCAATATTTTAAATATGCTCCTGTCTTTTGGAGTATTCGTTCTTACCACTTCTCCTCAGGAGCTGGTAGATGAATTAGAGAAAAGCGGATTCTCTCCAAGATTCGGTTATATCATTAATTCCGTATTTCAGATTCTGCCGCAGATGATAGCAACAAAAGACCGGATCACGGATGCACAGAGAAGCCGTGGGATGGAGACAGAAGGAAATCTGTTCGTGAGAATGAAAGCCTTTTTACCGTTGATCTCACCGGTGGTTATGAGTTCACTGATTAATATCAGAGAACGTGCGATTGCATTGGATGTGCGTGGATTTGGCAGAAAACAGAAGAAAACCTGGCTGTATGATCGACCCAAATATAAATGGGATCCGTTGATTCGGATTATTTTAGTTCTTCTTATGTCAGCAACGATCGTCTGGAGGGTGCTGTTATGCCGATAATTACCATTGAAAATTTGAAATATAAATATCCCGGGACAGACAGGCTTGTATTAGATGGAATTTCTCTTTCTATAGAAAAAGGTGAATTTATCGGAATTGTGGGACAAAATGGAGCGGGAAAAAGTACGCTGTGTCAGGCAATCATAGGATTGGTTCCACAGTTTTATCAGGGGGCCTATGGCGGGAAAGTGCTTGTGAAGGAACGTCTGGCAGATCAGGTCAAAGTACAGGAAATGTGTGAGGATGTGGGCCTTATTTTTCAAAATCCATTTAACCAGCTTTCCGGTGCAAAGGATACGGTATATGGAGAAGTGGCATACGGACTTCAAAATCTGGGAATTGAAAGAGAAGAAATGAGATCCCGCATCGAGAAAGTGTTGAAACAGCTGGATATCTGGCAGTATCGTGACCGCAACCCGTTTGATCTGTCAGGGGGACAGATGCAAAGAGTTGCGATTGCCAGTATGCTCGTTATGCAGCCGGAAGTAATGATTCTGGATGAGCCTACTTCCCAGTTGGATCCGGAAGGAACGGAAGAAGTATTTCGTGTGGTTGACCGGCTTTCCAAAACAGGAAAGACGATCATCATGGTTGAACAGAAGCTGGAAAAAATGGCAAAGTATTGTGACAGACTGATCCTGATGCATGAGGGAAAGGTGATCGATTTTGATACACCGGAAAAGATCTTTGCAAGAGACGATCTGGAAGAACTGGGAGTTTTGCCGCCGGCATTTGTACGAATCTGTAAGATGTATGGATGGTCAAATCCGGACGGCACTTATCCAACGACACTGGAGGATACGGTCAGATTGTTTGAACATCAGGAAACACTTCCTGATTTATCACAGAATCTTAGGAAGGAAAAGAAACACATATCCAGGGAACAGGAAGAAGTGTTCAAAACAGAGAATCTTTTTTTCTCTTATCTGAAAAATATACCGGTCTTAGAAAATTTCAACTTATCTTTGGACCATAGGACAACTGCGATCATTGGACAGAATGGCGCCGGAAAGACAACCTTCGTTCGTTTATTAAAAGGGCTGCTGAAACCTGTTTCCGGGTCCATTTATTTTGGAAGAGAAGATATCTCCCAAAAGACAGTTGCCATGTTGGCGGGAAAAGTCGGATATGTCTTCCAGAATCCGGATGATCAGATCTTCAAATATCATGTGATAGATGAAGTCATGTTTGGCCCGTTGAATATTGGAATGAAACCGGAAAAAGCCGAGGCAGAGGCGAAAAAAGCACTGGAAATGATGGGACTTTCCGGAAAAGAAAACGAAAATCCCTATGATCTGGAAATATATGAGCGTAAAATGGTGGCGATCGCATCTGTGATTGCAATGGATACCGATGTGGTGATCTTAGATGAGCCAACCATTGCCCAGGATTATCCGGGCAAAAAGCGAATCGGAGAAATGATACGGAAGCTGTCGGGTGAAGGTAAGCTTGTGATAGTCATTCTTCATGATATGGATTTTGTATCAGAATATTTTGAACGTGTGATCGTCATGGCACACGGAAAAATTCTTGCTGACGGAACGTCCGGGGAAGTGTTCAAAATGAATGAAGTATTAAAAGAAGCCAGATTAGAGAAACCGTATATGACACAGTTATTTGAAAGGTTTGTTGCAGAATGAACGGAAAAGCGAGAAGAGATAAGATAATTCAGATGCTGTCGAAAAACAGAGAACCGATCTCAGGAAAAGAATTGGCGAAACTATTTGATGTGAGCAGACAGGTGATCGTACAGGATATAGCTTTATTACGTGCACAGGAATTTAAAATTACTTCTACCAACCAGGGATATATTCTTTTGGAAGAAGAGAAGATCAGCCGTGTGTTTAAAGTCATTCACAGTGATACAGAGGTAGAAGAAGAATTAAATCTTATCGTTGATTACGGCGGAAGAGTGGACGATGTGTTTGTATACCATAAAATATACGGAACGGTTCGTGCGGATCTTAATATTGCAAGCAGAAATGATATAAAAGAATTTCTGGAGGATCTGAAAACCGGAAGCTCGACGCTGTTAAAAAATATTACCTCTGATTATCATTATCATACAGTCAGTGCACCGTCTGAAAAACTTTTGGATCTGATCCAGGAGCGTTTGCAGGAAAAAGGGTTTCTGGCAAAATTGAAGGATTATGAACCGATCAACTTCTGGAAAAACGAAACAGAGGAAAACGACGAATGAAAGAAGTAAGTGTTTTGGGAATTGGGGTGGCAACCCTGGATATCTACGTAAATCTGGGACGAATGTATCCGGGAGGAAATGAATATAATGTTGCCTGTAATGCAAAAATTTGTGGGGCTGATGCAGGATTCCTGGGAGTCTTTGGAAATGACCGTGCAGGAGAGATCCTGGAAGAGACTCTGAAAAAAATGTCCGTTCGTCTTACCATGTGCCGTCACGAAGAAGGAGCCAGCGGATATAGCCTTGTGGAACTGAAAGACGATGGTGACCGGGAATTCTTAGAATGGAACCAGGATGGTGTAACAGACCGCTATCCCGTTCGGGTTACAGAAGAAGAACTGAAGTATATCCGGAGTTACCAGGTCGTAAGTATTGGAAGATGTTCTACCGTTACACCGGAAAGGATCAAAAAAATGAAAGAGCATGGCATTGATGTGTGTTATGACTTTCATGAGATATTTTCGGAAAAAGAGATCAGAGATATTTGTCCCCTCATTCGGTATGCATTCTTTTCCTGCAGCCATCTGTCAGAGGAAGAGATCAAAAGATTTTTGAAACTTGCAGTGGATCAGGGAGCAGGTATTGCAATCGGCACCAGAGGTCCTTTGTCTGTATTTGCTTATGACGGAAAACAGTATTACGAGCAGGAGACATGTCCGGTTGCGCATGTATCAGATGCTCTTGGAGCAGGTGATTCCTTTATCGGAGCGTTTTTGACATATTATCTGCAGGGAGAAGACCAGGCAGAACAGGAACGTATCCGGCATGCATTAAAGAAATCGGTCAGACACGCAGCTTCCGTGATCCGGATGGAAGGAAGCATTGGTGTTGGCTTTGATGTGGATACAGAGCATCTGGAAGATGTAATTGGCAAAAATTTCAAGAGCAAAACTCCTTGACAAAGACGAAGTGTTTTGATAAAATTCAAAGCAGTTAGAAAAAACTAACCAAAAGCTTCGAATGTGCATTGCGTAAGCATATAAGGCCGGTTCGACCGGTGATATGCTGCAATGCACTATTTTTATGCTTTAAATGCAGGAGAATGGAAACGATGAGTCTGCGATTCTGCAGCCCTTTTTGTCTGCAGGAATTATTGAAGAAAATTCTCTGTAAGATTGATTGACAGATACATAGATGAATGATAGACTAATTATAGTTAGATGAAACTGACAATAGAACGGATAAGGGACATGGTCCCTATAATTTTTGGAGAAGAGTTAGTTTAAACTAATATCAAAAAAGGAGAAAGAAAATGAGCGTTGTCATCATCGGAGGAAATGAATGTATGGTCTGTCAATACGAGAAAATCTGTAAGAACTATGGCTGTAAAGCGAAGGTTTTTGCAAAGGAAAAGGGCAGCATGAGAAAAAAAGTGGGAAATCCGGATTTGATGATTCTGTTTACCAATACCGTTTCTCACAAAATGGTAAACACGGCTGTGATGGAGGCGAAAAGGAATAACATCCGAATCGCCCGGACACATTCCAGCAGTGCTGCGGCTTTGACTGATGTTTTGGAAGCGTATTGCAGATAAGGAGGAAATACTTTTGAGAAAAATTATCACTTAAAGTTATTGACATAGAATAAAAGTAAGAATATACTAACTAAAGTAATGGAAACGAAACTATATTATGGTTTAGGAGGAAAGAGAAATGAGTACATTGCGTGATGCAAAGTGCGGGGAGACCGTAAAGGTTCTGAAGATCCGTGGCGAGGGAGCGGTAAAGCGCCGGATCATGGATATGGGGATTACGAAAAACACGGATATCTTTGTCCGTAAGGTAGCACCTCTTGGAGATCCCGTAGAGGTGACGGTGCGGGGATATGAGCTGTCCCTTCGTAAGGCGGATGCGGAAATGATCGAGGTTCAGTAAAGCGATTTTTTTTATTATATGGTTAGGATGGACTAAATAACGTTGCAGATATGTAACAGAAAAGAGAGGCTGATTATGAAAGTAAAGATTGCACTTGCGGGAAATCCCAACAGTGGAAAAACAACGCTGTTTAATGCGATGACCGGTTCCAATCAGTTCGTAGGAAACTGGCCGGGGGTTACGGTGGAGAAAAAAGAAGGAAGAATCAAAGGATATACCGCAAAAGGAGAGGAAGCCATTCTGGTTGACCTTCCGGGCATCTATTCTCTTTCTCCCTATACTTTGGAGGAAGTGGTCTCCAGAAATTTCCTTCTGGGAGAAAAACCGGATGCGATCATCAATATCATTGACGGAACCAATCTGGAGAGAAACCTGTATCTGACTACACAGCTGACGGAGCTTGGCATTCCGGTCATCATTGCGGTAAACATGATGGACCTGGTTAAGAAAAACGGGGAAGAACTGAATATTGACCGTCTTTCCAAGGATACCGGATGCAAGGTCGTGGAAATATCCGCACTGAGAGGAGAGGGAATCGATCAGCTTATCCAGAGAGCCGTATCGATCGCAAAAAGCGGAAAAAAGAATCAGCCCGCTCACAGCTTTGAAGGATGTGTGGAGCATGCGATCGCTCACATTGAAGAAGCCATCAGTGGAAAAGTAGATCCGAATATGGAGCGCTGGTATGCGGTAAAACTGTTTGAACGGGATGAGAAAGTGCGGGAAAGCCTGAATCTGGATGAGGCTTTGGTGGCTCATATCGAAGAAGATATCGTCAGCTGCGAAAAAGAAATGGATGACGACGCAGAGAGCATTATCACCGGGGAACGGTATAACTACATTGGAAGCATCATCAATGACTGCTATAAAAAACGTGTGAAAAAACAGATGTCCACATCCGATAAGATCGACCGGATCGTGACCAATCGTTTTCTGGCACTGCCTGTTTTTGCCGTGGTGATGTTTATTGTATATTATGTATCGGTTACCACCGTGGGAAGTAT